>JAUWOE010000078.1 GCA_030612265.1 Promethearchaeum sp. | reverse complement strand
CCATTTCAATTAATTTCTTTATTTCCGTAATAATGGCGGTAATATCTCGTGATTTGGGATAGCCAAATTCATTAATTGTTGAGCAAAACCCACAACCAGGTGCAATTTGAATAGGGCAATTCATTTGCGTTCTAAAATTCTCTTCTAGACATATATTACATGAATTATCCAAACAAAGTTTTGCGTCTTTTAATTCTAATCCCGTTCTTCGAAAATTTGAGCATCCACGCAAAGTTTCTATGAATATTCTTGCAGATTTAAAATCCTTGTAACTTTTCAGTTTTTCAGGATATCCAGAAGTGGAATCGAACCATTTATTTTCGGTTGGGGAATTTTTTGGTGTTGTTAAAATTTTATTTAAATACATGAATGAAACTCCCGGTATTGATGAAAATAAATTAGATTTCCAGCTTGGATCATCTGAATTTCTTAAATTTTGTTCAATAGTTGATAGATTTTTTTGAAATAAGGCTGTTAAAGCAAATTCACCGATACCATTAATTGATAAATCAACATTTTTAATTTTATTTAGTAATTTACTATCCGATGTAATCGGACCTCCAATAATTGCTAACCGATTTGAAGGATCAGGATGGAATTCTGACCATGTATTTAATAACCTTTGAGTAAATCGAAGATCCATTGTCATGGAAGATACACATAGAATTGGAAAATGTTTTAGCATTTCAATTTTTTCAGAAATAATTGTTTCTCCACGGACTAACGTGGTTTTTACTTCACTTTTTGAAATATTTTCTATAAATCCAGCAACATATCTAGGACCAGCTCCGATAAAATCTCGGGTGAAAATTCTTTTTCCATCCCCAACCGTTAAACAGTCCACTACTAATATTTCGATTTAATTCCCCTCAATTTTCTACTGAATATAACTTATTAACAAGCAATAATTATCTTTTTCTAATGGTATTATCACTGGAATGGCGATCTGATCTTTTGATTATGTTTCTAACAGCGATATATACTCTTCTGTCTATTCTTGTTCCAAAATTTCTAAAAGAGAAAGAAATTATTACAAAATTTACTGCTCGAAAATTAATTCATAGTTTTTCTGGTTTAGCAGTTTTAGTTGCTCCATACCTAAATCATCCTATATTAGCTGTGATTTTTGCAATTTTAATGACAACATTAATGCGGTTTAGTAGTAAAAAAAGCAAAACTAAACCTTTAAAGCAATTATTTGATGCAATTAGTGAAGATGAGGAACTTCAGTTAGGATACCTACAAGGACCTTATTCATATTGCTTAGCTATTACAATTCTAATATTTATTTTTACTTTTTTTTCAGATAAATTTTTTATCCCCATTTCAGCGATTCTTATCATGATGTATGCTGATGTTTTGGCCGCATTTATTGGAAAAAAATATGGAAAACATCATATTAACATTCCTTGGGTTGGAAATAAACGTACTCTCGAAGGATCCTTGACATTCTTTGGTTCTTCTTTGGTAATTAGTATATTTTCATTCTTTTTCTTCGGGCAAATTTTACCAGGAAAATCCATAATTTTAACGACGGGAAATGTATTTCTTTTAAGTTTTCTTATCAGCTTTATATCAACATTCTTAGAATTGTTTAGTCCCTCTAAATATGACGATCTTATAGTTCCGCTTGGTTCTACACTAATTGTATCTATTTGTGCAATATTAATGAACGTATGGTAGAAATCTCGTGGCAAAAATAATACTTAAAAATTACTTAGAAATAATGCGTCCAGTCAATTGTATTATGGGAGGATTTACTGTATTTATTGGATTGCTTATTTCTCATCCTGAACCAAATTTTCTATCATTTATTCAGAAATCTGTAAATATTTTTTTAATAATTGCAGGATTTTTAATTTTTTTTTTAGTAACAGGTGGAACAAACACAATTAACGACTATTATGATTACGAAATCGATAAAATTAACCGCCCAAATCGACCAATTCCCCGAGGAGATATAACACTTAAACAATCCATCCTATATTATTTTTTATTGAATATCATGGCAATGATTTTAGCTATAATTGTTGGATTTATCACAGTTAATGGGATTTTAATAGCTTTAATTGTATTATTCTTTGAATTTATCGGGTTTTTTTATGCATGGAAGGCAAAAGCATCTGGATTCCCTGGAAATATTATGGTAGGTATAGCAAGTGCAGTAGGATTCCCTTTTGCAGCACTTTTTACTAATAAAATTCAAGAAATCCCTTCAATAATCTGGTATATTTTTATTGCTACAGCTATTTTTCAGACTTCGCGTGAATTTGTTAAGGGTATGCAAGATGTAAAAGGAGATCAACAGTTCAAAATAAAAACTATAGCAAATCAGTTTGGATATAAGATAGCCACCATTTTTATGGTGATTTTTTCATCAATTGGAGCAATTCTTTTCACCTTAATTATTATTTTCTTTGAATCAAGTATTTTTTGTGTTATTTTCATTATTATTGCAGATATTATTGTGGTTAATGCAAACATACTCCTAATTTCCGATTTTGTTGATCCAAAAAAGCAAAGTACATCAAGTCTTTTATTAAAAATTGCAGGAGCAATTCTAATTTTGGCTTTTCTCTTCAGATATTTCCTTTAAAATTTTTTTTTTTAGAGAAAAATTTTTAATTTTTCATGACTTAGACTTCCATACTAATTATTAATTTGGCGAAAAATATGACAGATGAAGAATCAAAAAATGTAAACGAAAACAAGCCAGAATCAGAAATTAAGGAAGAATCTGAAGCAAAAAAAGAAATAAAAGTCGAAGCTGAAAAAAGCGAGGGAGAAGAAAAAAAGAAATATATTTTCAATTGCACAAAATGTGGTAATTGCTGTGCAAATCGAGGCCCTATCCCATTAGTTATGGATGACTTGATTATGTGGGCAAAAAACAACGTTGTTGCGAATATGATGCCATACCTTCAATTCATTAAAACTCCATACGGAACAATTGACTTAGTAATGTCCCGAACAAACAAAAACCCTTATGACTTCTTACAGAAAAAAGAAAATGATAAAGATGAAGAAGAAGAGCCAAAAGACCTTTCTTGCCCAATGTATAATAAAGAAACAAAAGAATGTTTGATTTATGATAACCGTCCTTTAAGTTGTAGAACTTACCCTCTAGAATTTGATGGACAGAAATATATGGTTGTGGATACTGAAGATTGTGAAGGAATTGGAAATGGTGAAACAACCAATGAAGAAAGAAAAGAAATGCGGGAATTAGCAAAATCAATGAATATAAAATTAACTGAAATGCGAATTGCAATGCCAATTTTAGCACAAGCTTTCCAACCATTTGTATTAAACGAAATTATGGGCGCTCAAAGAAGATATATGGAAGCAATGGAAAAAATGTCTCCTGAAGAAAAGGAAAAAGTTGAACAGCAAATGAAAGAGCGAATGGAACAAGATCAATCAGGTTCAAAGGTTGATGTTGAAAATCCTGAAGAAGATGCAGACGCTACAAAATAGAAATTTCTCTTTTTTTTACTTAAATATTTTTTATTCTTTAATAATCTTAGAAGCTGCTTTACGTAATCTATTCATAATTGCTAAACCAATTTCCTTTTCTGATATACCTTCAACAATAACCAAATCAATTTTTTGATTATCAACTGCTCTTAAAGTAGAAAACAATCCTTCTGCAATTTTATTAGCATTTATCAAATTATTTGTATCAATATCTGAGTCCATTAATCCCAAATATATCATTTTACATTTAGGATCATTTAATATTTCACTTGGAATTTGAATATTTTTATGAGTATGAAGAATTCCAATAAGCTTTTTTTGTAAACGATATTTAAAATACAGAGAAACTATTTTTTCTTCTAAAAATTTCTTAGAACCTTCTACCAAGATAATTTCTGCTTTAGGTGAATAGTGTCTATATTTTAATCCAGGAGTAAGAGGCTTAAAATCATTTGAAAATTCTTTATTTTTATTATTAAATACCTCAATCATAGGTAAAAAGGATTTCAAATCTTCCAAACTAACCCCTCCGGGCCGCAATATAACGGAATATCCTTTATGTACATCAATCACTGTGGATTCTACACCTACATTACAAGATCCACTATCAATTATTAATGGAATTTTTCCCTGTAAATCATTAAAAACATGCTTTGCTTCCGTGGGACTTGGTCGCGTAGATAAATTGGCACTAGGAGCTGCTATTGGAATTCTCAATGTTTTAATCAATGCTAATGCTATAGGATGAGAAGGCATTCGGACAGCAACAGTATTTAGTCCCGCTGTTACAATATCAGGAATTTTTTCAGACTTCTCGAATAAAATTGTTAATGGACCAGGCCAAAATCTTTCACAAAGTTTTCTGATATTTTCAGGAATAATATTAACTATGCTAGAAAGCATTTCAAGATCTGAAATATGAACAATCATCGGATTGTCAGAAGGACGCCCCTTTGCTTTATAAATTTTACGAACAGCGGTTTCTGAAAATGCTGAACCTCCCAATCCATAGACAGTTTCAGTAGGGAAAGCAACAATTTCATCTTTCCTGATCAAATTTATGGCTTCTTGTAATTGTTCTAATGAAAAATTAAGAGGATCCAATCGGATAATTTTTGTAAGCATTTATTCTCTAATCAATAAAATATAATTAAAAATTAAGGTTTTTTCGGAAAAAAAATTGTTTAGATAAGATCAAATTTGAATTTTAAACTTCAGCTTTTTGGATTATTTCATTGTAAATTTTCTGAATTCCTTCAATATCATTTCTAGTTCCATAAATTAACCATCGTTCTTTTAATTTGAGATCTTCAGGATGCATTCTTACCCATCCTTCAATAATCGTTTTTTGAGTCTCAATACTTTCATCTTTTTTAGATCCAATTATCGCTTCTTTTGCCTTATCATAAATTTGAAAATTTCTTAGATGATCTTCTTTAGATTCAATATACCAATCAATTAAAGTCTCAACCATACGCGATTTATCTTTAGGATCCCCTGCAAGTACTTCTAATGCCCGAATATAACGTTTGCGCATTGTTATATAAATTTTATCAGTTCTTTCCGATGTTAATTTTTTACTTTGCGTTTTTTTCTCTGGCATTTTGGGTTCCATCCTTTTATCTTATTTATTTTTTCCAAATTCGCAATTCTGAAAGATATTTTATATTTCCATTCAATTTTTATTCGAATTTTTCCGACTTTATCCGATCAAAACCATATTAACCCGATAATAACCGACATATTTATATAGTTGATTTACCTATATAAATGTAATGGAATCAGCTGCTAATTGATAGCTAATTAGCTGCTACAAAATTCTTATCTCAAAACTAATTTAATATTCTTTACTATTTTTGAGGTAAGAATTGTAAAAGCAGCTAATCTGTTGCTAATATCCAAAATTCCAGTAAAATAAAATATAATCAAAAAAAGAGTGTGTGCAAAAATGGTTGACCTTAGCAAATTCGAGGATGGACTTATGTTCAGTCCATTACAAAAAACATTATTAAATGTCTTAGAAAAGAACGGTCCATTAACCCGGGCTGATTTAGTTAAACAATTAGCTTCTCCCAGGACTACAATTTACGATAATTTAACAAGATTACAAAATCATAATTTAATTCGTAAATTTTCCCGTCCAACAAATTCCCGTGGAAGACCGTTAGTATTTTTCAAGTTAGTTGAGGAAGATTAAAAATTTAAAGTGAAATATCATGGAGTCAACAAATCAAATATTTTTAATTGGGAACACAACATATCAAAGAATTTTCGACAGAAACAATAAAGCAAATATGATAGAAATAGAAACTCCAGAATATTTTGCTAATAAACAACCGCAATATACCATTTATAATTAAAATAAATTTTTTAAAATAATGAATTGAAAATATTTTCTTTTCTTATTTATAAAGTGTTATTTACATCATATGGTGATAATCGATGGCATATCAAACAAACTTCCAACTAAAAAACTATTATCCTGTAATAAAAAAGCAACTCCTAAATATTTTAGATAAAGAAAACACTCAATATATCCAAAATTATAATAATTTCATAACTCCATCTTCAAACTTATCAATAATAAATTATAATGGATTATTAGATACAGTACACAAGAAATATTTAAAGAAAAATTAAGTTTTTAATTTTATTTTTTACAATTTTTAAAATTAATAAAAAAACTTCCTCTCGAACTATTATCTGTTTAACATAAATCACATATTAGATTAATATAATTTAGAGAAAGGTTTGATGGCAATTGGAATTAAAATTAAGTATTAAAATTTTAATAGTAAAGAATTAAATTAAAAAAATAAAAATACCCTATTTTCAGCTTACTTATTTTATATTTATATTATTCTATTATTCTAAGGATTCGATAACATGGATAGATTAACATCATGATATCATACAGAAAATATTTTTATCGGAAATTACCTATTTTTTTTTAAATTTCAGCTTTTTAAATGAAATCTTAATAAAAAAACAAAAAACTAGAAAAAATTTTCCAATGGAAGTTAAATCACTTTTCAAAAAAAATCTATATTATAGAAAATTCGGAGAATTATGGAAAATGTTGAAAAAAAAAGAAAACCAGGAAAAATTATTGTTTTAGGTATTTTTCTGGCCACTTTTTTTTGTAGTTTATCTGGACAGATCAATGATTTAATTACAGTAAAATATCTTCCCCAACAATTTGGCGGAGATTCTGTTATGTTTGGTTTTACATTTTCAATATTTTCACTGGGAAAAATATTAACTATGATTCTATTTGCTCGGTTAAGTGATAAAATTGGGCGTAAAAAAATTTTACTTATAGCTTTTACTTTATATTCTATAGGGACTTTTTTAGCAGGAATTGCCCAGACACCGTATCAATTTATGATTTTTCGTTTAATTAAAGGGACAAGCGCTTTTGAAGGAGTTATTTTGGCTTTGATTAATGATTATTACAAGGAGGGAGAAAGAGGAAAAGCAATCGCTATTTTCAGCGCGTCATTTGGAATTGGTGCTTTAATTGGTTCAATTTTGGGAGGTTACTTTTTAATTTGGTTTGAATATAAGACTACTTTCTTTATTTTAGGCTTTATTACATTACTTTCTATTTTATTTATTTTTCTTTATGTTACAAATCACCCTGATCAAAAATTAGAAAGAAAATCAATTGAAAACCTCAAAATATATCGAAAAAATGAGTTAAAAAGAATTTTTAAAACAAAAAGTTTCATTTTTGGAATAATTTTGAATATATTTTTAATGTTTTGTCTTTCAGGTGTATCAACTTATATGATATTCATAATTTTGAATCATTATGAGATTGTTGAACAACTTTCAGGGGTAATACTATTTCCAGTTATTTTATTTTACATTCTTTGTGCACTATTAATGGGTAAAAAGGAATACCCGATTAAAATAATTCGTTACGGTCTTGTTATTTTATCAATTAGCCTACTATCGGTTATTATATTATTTTTTTATGATAATATGATAATATTTATAATCGGAGCAGGGATTTCTTCAGGTGCTTTAGGAGCTATTAGTCCTGCTGTCGATAATTTTGTATCTAGTTTCATACCAAAATCAGTCCGGGGAGAAACCTTAGGGATTTACCGCACTCTATCATTAATTGGGAGTTTATTTGGCGCTATTACCGCAGGACTTTTAGGTTCGGTTTTTTGGGTTTTCTCACCATTTTTAGTTATGGCAATAATTGCTTTCATTTCTTTTTTGTTCAGTTGGTTTTTATTAAAATAATTTTTATAGGTGAAATTTTTAAAAATGCAAAACAATGTAAAATAAAATAGGAATGAAAATTACTAATTTTTCAAGAGGGAAATAACTAATGGCATTAACAACATCCGATGAACTACATAAGCAGTTAACAGTAATCTTTGGATTCTCTGGTCAATTGGATATCGAAGTTGGTGAAATTATCGGAATAGGAAAACTTTCTGAGCATGAGACTAAGAGATTGACTCAATCTGTTTTAAAATTTTTAAATAATTATAATTCAATGTTAAAAGATTATGCAGGTTGTACGTTATATTCAATTGAATTTGAATTAGAAAATTTAGGAAAACGAAATTTGGTTAGTTTAATGCCCAAATCAATGTTATTTATTCCAGGATCATACAAAGATTGTAACACCTTAATGTTGTTACTCGCTCCAGAAATGAGTTTAGTCGATTACTCTAAATCAAGAAAAGCGGTGGATGATCTAGGAAAATTATATTTTGAAGTAGAAGAGGCTCTGGACCGCCCTGAACTCGAAAAAGAACAAAGACGAAAAGTATTAAAATATTTCGCGAAAAGATTTGCATTGAAATTACAAGGGAATGTTATTAAAGGGAAATGGAATCGTAAGATGATTGGTATAACTTCTGGATTTAAAGAAGACCTTTACTTAAACATTAATATTCAAAATGAAGTTAAATGGAAAACCAAAGAAATTATTCCTTTAAAATCAAGTTTTTCGGTTCCTAAGCTTAAAATGATGGATAATGAAAACTATGATTTCATGAAACATTGGCTAAATCAAAGTACATCAATTGTCGTAGCAAAAAATACATGTAAACTGACAGCAAACTTATTACAACTGGCTAATACTGGAACAATTAGCGATACTCAAAAGCAAATTTTGATAGCTTTCCTAAAATCCTTTTTAGATTATTCTGAACAAAATAAAAAACTAATATCATTTGATCAATTTAAAAATGAAATTGAAAAATTTTATAAAAAGTTTGAGCAAAATTTGGAAAGTTTCAAGGTAAAATCGACCAGTTTTATAAAGAGTGGTGTTATAAAACCTCTAAAAGAGATTAACGCACTGTATTTGAATGAATTTACTAAAGAAGAAGGTACATCTGAATGTGAAAACTGTATTAAAAATTTTGCCAAAATTACACATAACCATATATTAACAACAAAATATCGTTATCATTCTAGTGATAAAGTTCGAGCTTCCGAATTTACAAATCCAATATTAAATATTGTGCAAAATTCACAATTAGTATTAAAAAAAATTAAAAATGCAGTTCCATTTTATATTCAGCATTATTTATTTGATAGTTTTTTCAGTAATCTTTTAGAATTGTTACAAAAAGAGTTCGATCTAATTAATAATAAACCAATTAAAGTATTAAGTGTCAAATATTTAGAAAAATATGAAATTTTTTTAAAAAATCAACTAGAAATATCATATTCTCAAATAGCATCTACAAATCAAAGAAATTCTTATCTTAAATTTAAAGAAATTGCAAAAAATACAATAGAACCTTTTATTAATTCTGTAAATATTGAAATTAAAGATCTTGTTGATTTTTGTGATATTATTTTATCAGATAATATTGAAATGCAACCATATCTCAAACATTTAAAGAAATTCCAAGATGAAATAGAATTCTTATGGGGATTTATTTTAAGATCATCTACTTTTCAACGATTTTTAAAAGAATATCCAATGAATGAAATTTTTGATCCTGAAAACTTTGCTAATCGATTTATTGATTTTTTACAAAAAAAGCGATTAGGTGGACTCCAATTAAAATGGAAAAACTATATATTCCAATGGATTAACACATATAAATATGAATTTCAACCCAAATATATTAAAGATCAAGAAGAGAAAATTATTTGGCCTAAAACAAAAATAATTACAAGTTTTATAGAATATATTAGTAGAAAAGTAAAAGAAGAAACCACTATCCAAGGATTTTTACAACCTCTGAAAAGATATTTGGATAGTATAGCAATGTCAAATATTAAAAACAAATTTGTTTTAGAAATTCTTCAAGCTTATAAATTAAGTCTTGAAATTATAGGGCAATTTCCTGATTATTTAAGGCAAGTTTTCAATAAAGCAATCGAAAATCGGCAAGAAAATTTAATTCCCCAAACTATTTCCGCTTATATTGGGGATACACCAGATTTAGATGAAATTATTTCAGAAAAAATCGAAGAAAAATCACAATTTATGACTTTAAAAAGAAGTCTTTATGCTTTTATTATTGAAACTGAACTGAAATATTATTCAAAGTTGATAGCTAAACCAAAACAGATAATACTTCAAAATATAGATAATAAGTTATTCCAAAAGAAAATTTTACAACACCGAATAGAATTTGATACTCTAAGTGATAATTACATAAAGATGTCTATTTTTTCAAATTTCAAAGATATTTATCCACGATTTTAATCAAGATGATGACTTATGGGAGAAATTGTAGCAATAAGGAGAAGAAAAACTGCCGAAGAGGGGATTCAGCGATTTTTTCAAAGTATTTATCAAATTCTAAGCCATTTCAAAAGAAAATCTGAAAGAGAATTTTTATACAAAATAACAACCGAAGAAAATACTCTTACTAATCTTATAGTTGCGTCTACAACAATCCACATTTATCATTTTCTAGGAATAAGAACTAAATCAGATGAAGAAATGGTTTCACGAGTTAGTAACATTAAAGCTTTTCAGAATGCTGAAAAAAAAGAAATATTTTCAGAATTAATTGATTTAGTAGGGGATTCGATCAATTTTGAATTGGAATTCTTTAAAATATCAATAGATTACGAAGAACAAATTCTTAAATCAATGATTTCGGGAGAAGATCTTAATGAACGTTTTCTTCTTAAACTACGTGAACAGATTGAAAAGCATATTATTGAATCCCTAAATAAATATCCAATTTCATATTGGATTGATCATATTGGAGAATTAACAGGTTATTCAAATATTGTTAAAAATGAGATATTAACTGAAACTGCTGGATTGAAAATAATTGGCGTAGATTTAGAAAAAAATCTTGCTGAAGAAGGGCATAAAGATCAATATCTTGAATTGTCGACATTTTCCCAATTAATTAAGAAATTAAAAAAGGATTTTGAATTCACATCAATTCGAGATTTAAAAATAGAAACGTTTCCAATAAAATTAATGATAAATCGAATTATAAAATATGTTTTGAATATATATCCAATTAGTTCTCGAGGAATGAAGCAATATCTAAAAGCTACCGATTTAAAGAAAAAAATTTACAATGAAATGTTGGCCGCAAATAATAAATCTATAAATTATGTGAAAATGGAAGAAAGAATCCTTAACGATATAACTAATGAATTGAAGAAGCAAGCAACATCGGATCCTAATGATTTTGTATACTTCATCCAAAACCTCCTAGAACTAAATTTTGAAGAGACTTTTGCTATTTTATCTCGTTTGGGCATATCAAATGTCCCTCTTTTTTGTCATGTGCAAAAATATGACTTAGAAGCATTCTTTGAAGATATTAAATTAAATCAACTTTCCAAAATGGCTTTTATGATGGTTGGGAAAAAAGAAAATGAACTCCAAAAAGTTGAAAATAAATTAAACGATTTGAAAAACCGAGGAAGATTTAAATCTAAACTTTCAGGCCAAGAATTAGTATTAAATCCTACACCTGAAGGGGAAAAATATATTGAATTAGCATGTCAAATGGCTGATGTAGATTTTGAATATTATAAACAATTGTCAAAAAAAAAGCAAATTATCACTGATATAATACAGAAAAAATATCCCCTTAAAGGACCTTATTCTTGTTATTCAATGGTTTATGAACTTCCAGAGATCTACCAAAATTTAAGCAGTCATATATATTACAAATACATTGAAAAGGTTTGTAGGCATATTGCTAGGGTTTTAGAAACATATATTAAAACCAAAGAGGATAAAGGATTATATTTGCTCGGATTAAGAAGAATTTTTAATTCTACAGAAGAAGAAGAATGGGTTGTTGTAAATATTGAAGAATTGATTATTCAAAGATTAATGGATCGTCAACATGAATTATCTATTATTTTTAATGCTGAAACTGATGCTTATCTTGTAAATTCCTTTATTTTGTCTAGATTATTGGATTGCAATCTTCAAACTGCAATGTATATGCTGAAAAATGAACCGAGTTTAATTTATAGAAATGTTGTTGAATTAACTCTTCCAAAAGAAATGATTTCCCCACAATCCTATATTATTGCATATGATATATTAACCAGATTTAAAGACCACCAAGAATTATTACTAATCAAGAAGGAACAAATTTTAGAAACTAAAAAGGAAAAACAAATTCAGTATGAAAAAGAGGTTCAAAAAGCTAGAACCTTAACTACATTAAATTGGATAGACAAGAAAGTTACTAGTAGTTTAATTAGTATATCTGCGATAACAACAAATCCAACTAAATTATATTGGAGCGAGAAAGATCAAAGAATTACATCTGAAAATTTAAAACTTCATAGTGAACTTAAAAATATTAAAATTTGTTCTGTTTGTGGAATAGATTTAACAAATTCTCCTTGTTTAGAACATCCGGGAAATGAAAAAGAAGCGGATCTTGTAGATTTATTTGCTAGTTTTTATGCATTTGCTTTAAGGCGAATAAAAATTCACTGGAGTAAAATTAAAATACCAACTTATGAAATGATTTCTAACGAAGTATTAAATTGGGTAGTAGAAATATCAGATAAACGATTAGGAAAAAAAATTCTTCCAAATGAAAGTATAAATCTTCTTGAAGGTGAACGTTTAGAAATTTCAAATAAAATCGCCAGTTCCATTGGGAATTATCTCGATAAAGCACTTTATAAGAAATTTAAGGCGAATATAAAAAATAAGAAAAATTAAATCTAACAAAGGAAATTGAACTATAAAATTTTTAATAGTTTTCCATTTTTTCTTAATTAGAATATGGATCTAGATTTTTCTAAAATTAATAAAAATTATTTGGTTAAGGGGGTTGTTTACGCTCTAGTTTTAATGATTGCACCATTTTTAGGTATTTTAATGCGTAGTAGTGGGTCTAATGGATATTCAATCTTTGGTTTCGTAGCAGCAATCAACATTCTTGCCGTAATCGGTGTTTTTAAAATGCTTCGCGCTGATCTTTTTGACGAAGAAAAAAAAGAAATTCCTGAAAAGAAAAAATATCAGAAAAAGCTAAATAGTTTTCAAAATTCTAACCCACGGTAATTTGGGATTTCCAAATTTTTTCATTTCTTCATTGATTTCCTTTAATACTTCGGGTTTGTAAATCCATGCTTCATTTTTATTAAAAGATAAACATTTTACATTTAAATCATTAATATTAAGTAATCTCCTTAAAATTAAAGCATAAAAAGCAATTTGTGGTAAGGACCTGAGAAAGTACCCCTCAGGTTTATAATCCGCAATGATCAAATTATTTCCAATATCATCATAAAGTAATAAGTCGATGTGACCTGTAATTGAGTTAGAATAAGAAAAATTATAATTATCACCTTCTAAATTAAGGTAGTCTGTTAATTTTTTTTGTTTTCTCAACCAAATTGGCGTTTCGATTGATAAAGCATTATTTAATTTTAATAATATTGAAGTTAATACAAAATCATGAGTTGGTTTATTAAAATAATTCCGATCTTTATTATAATCTTCAAAACACTCATTAGTAATTACTAATAAATTATAGATCCACTCAAATTCAGGAATTATGGAGGTAGAACTTGATTTTATTTGATGTATGGAATTTTCTAATAGTAATTTTTCTAATATTATTCTATGAGATCCATGATTTAACTTAGTTATTCGAAATTTTGAACAACGCATTGTTTTTGAATCATTAAATAAATCAATAGCTATTTGTTTTCTTAGAATTAAATCAAAAAACCCATTTATCTTCATTTGAATTTGTTTTGGCATAAGCGAGATCACATTTTGGCGCTTCGCTAATTTAAATTCGTATTTGATCCCAGAATGAAAAAATTGAATAGATGATGTACTAGGAATTGAAGTTTCTTGTGTTCTTTTACTTTTCAAATAGTTTTCACCAAATATCGCCATATCAAATTAGGGTTTCCAAATCTTTCTATGTAATAGGGGATTTGTTCCCTAATAATTTCTGGGTTATATAACCAAAGTTTATCTTTACTAAAAGAAATACATTTAATCTTATCCAATTTTAACATTTTTTTAATGAATAACCCATATGTTGCTACTTGGGGTAAACTCCGTAAAAAATGGTTTTCAGGCTTGTAATCTGCCACTATTATGCTATTATCCATTTCATCATACAGGAGAAGATCAATATGACCTGTGAATAATTCCCCAGCTAGACATGAAAATTCTGTTCTTTGGATTAAATTCATCCTAAATGCTTCTGGTGTGGAGCTCCATATTGGGATTTCTATACTTAAACTATTTTTATTTAATTCTAAGATTTTTTGAAGGATAGAGTCGTGTTTTGGAGGTTTTTTAAACTGATAATAAAAAATATCATACCAAATTTTGGTCATTTTAACCAAATTTACAATACTCTTCGATACATCTTTGGGTGAATTTTTATCATCAACGATAGTTACATAATTATTTTTTAAGAGTTCCAAAGAAATTTTTTTTAAACCATCTTTATCAAGATTTTTAAGTTTAAAACTTGAACATCGTAAAATTTCTTTACTATTGAATATTTTTTCAGGATATACGTTCGAGCAAACCAAATTATAATATTTAATTAATTTGCTTCCAAAATTTTTGGCAATATCTTGTAAATGATGACGATTTTCAACCCATTTAAACTCGTATTCAACCCCGCCTTGATAAAACTTTCGAGTTTCTATCTCAACCATCTTTTCTCATATATGAAGTAATCACATAACTTTTAAGAGTTAAGATTGACGGTTTATTTGATGTGTTGAAAAAAATTCCAATTATTGGGATGACTAAAAAATTTCATCCAAGCAGAACCCTTTCAATTGATTATATTGTTAAGAATATAAATAACTTTGATTTTTTAAGCAAAATTCTTCCCAAAGATCAAATTGAAGTAATATCTGTAGAAAAAGATTATATTCAATTAGTTTACAATAAACTGCTAAATTATCAGATTATTTCCGAATTAAAAATTGAAATGGAATTAAAAATTGAGCAACAAATACCTGATGAGTTATCCCCATTAATTTGGGATTTTTCTACAAAGAACAATTCACATTTTTATGATTTTAACGGAAGAATTAGGGTAAAAAGAATTCGGGATAACATTAAAATCGGACTCTATATATATGAAATGAAGATTGATAATGAAAAAATAGCCAAATTCGGGCTTCGTGCTATGAAAAAGACAATTAAAGAAATAATTTTACAAATTTTCCAAAACCTAACTAAATTAAAATAAAAAGAAAATAAAGAAAATAAAAACAATAACAGTCTTCAAGGTTATAGACTCTCCGACTTAAAACGCCTCTAATCGTTAAGAAACATTTTCCGATCAAGTTATAAGTGGGAAAGTAGAAATATAAGGTGAGAACAATGATATTTCTACAGTCACGGGCGATTCCCCAATCGACCAGCTGTTCTTTCCCTATAGATCTCTTTCATTTGAAAGAATTTAAAGCTTTGGTGGATGAACAGATCAAGCATTTG
>JAUWOE010000022.1 GCA_030612265.1 Promethearchaeum sp. | reverse complement strand
ATATGCACCAAGAATTTTTACAGGTTTATTTATTTTCATCGGGACAAATCTCCTTTTAATAATTCTATTAATTCTTGAAATGCTTCAAGTTCAAACAGTTGGATTTAGAGAAGTCATTTCTTATATTATTTTGGTAGGATCACCAGCTGTAATCCAATTTTACTTCTTTAAATCAAACAAGATTTCTCCTGGAGCTGGAGATAATTTGATTTCTTCAATGATCGGAGTTAAAATTGCACAAATATTTGGACAATCGAAAACAGATGGTCATAATTTACTGAAACATACAGAAATTGTTGTAATATCTTCAGATGCAGAAGAGTCAGGTTTACGTGGAGCACGAGCTTATGTTAAAAAACATATTGAAGAGTTGAAAGCAATCCCAACTTATGTGTTCAATCTTGAGAGTCTTTATAGTAGTAATGATTTATCATTTTTGACAGCAGATATTAATGGATTTGTAAAAATGTCTTCCAAAATGGTTCAAGATGGTATGATCATTGCAAAATCTTTAGGTTATAAAACTAAGGCCGCCCCAATTACATTTGGAGGAGGGGGAACAGATGCGGCGGAGTACGCTCGTAATAATATTGAAGCAACAACTTTGCTAGGAATGGAAAATACTGCTATTCGTGATGGTTTAGTATATCATACCCTAAATGATAAAGTTGACTCGATAAACCCATCTGTTGTAAAAGCAGTTTTGGAAATAGTATACCGATATATATTATACAAAGAATGGAAACTTAGCACATCTTTATTGTGAAAATAATTTTACAATAATTTCGGGGATTTTTTTACCATATTTTTCTCTTATATCGAAAATAGCATAATTAGAATATTTTGCTTCTCCTGCATTAACAATTATTGTTTGATCTATGTGATCAATTCCACGTGATTCATGAATATGTCCTGCCACTGCAAAATTAGGTTGAAATTCTTCAATAATGCGTCTAATTGACTTAGAACCAACATGTTCTTTATGATGAGTGATATCCAATAAAGTGTTAAAAGGAGGTTGGTGAACGAATAATATCGAAAAATAATTTTCTGAGAAGAAACTTCCTTTTTCAGTAGCTAAAGCTTTTAGGGAATTGTAAATTTCTTCAGATTCAAAGGTGAAATAATTAGGTCCTGGTTGGTTTACTGGAAATCCAGGAATTGATGTAGAACCACCAAATCCAATAATAAGAATATCTTTTTCAAATCCATCTATCCTAAATATTGATGATTTGTTATGCATTTGAACAAAATTTTTAGGAAAGAATTCTGGTGTAGTCGCGATTAGAGGCTGGTCATGGTTTCCTGGAATGAGAAACACAGGTAATGGGTCTGGAAATAGGTTGCGTAATTTTTCGAAAACTGAAATAGTCCGCTTTAAACTCCTAGCACCCATAGTAATATCTCCAGCCAGTAAAACAAAATCACAAGAATCTATAGTTTCTAGTGGAATCTTGGGAATTTTATTTGATAAATCAGAACACAATAAAATTTTCATTTTAATTATTTTATTAAAATTTCACAAAATAAAAATGGATCTAAAAGGGAAATAGTTAAAAAAAGAAAAAAGAGAATTTATTCCATGCTTGCTCGGATCTTTTTGACAATTTCATCAAAAGCAACAGTAGAAACTGAGTCAGGATTGCTTATTAAGAAAGGAACACCTTTATCTCCTTGTTGCATAATTTTATGCTCTATTGGAACTTTTCCAAGGAACGGAACTTCTAAATCTTTTGCAGCTTTTTCACCGCCTCCAGAACCAAAGAGATCAATTTTAATTTCTTCATCACATTTCGGGCATTTTACTGTAAGACCCGACATATTCTCAATTATTCCAACTACTTTTAATTTCATTGCTTTAGACATATTAATAGTTTTTCGGGCATCCATTGTAGCGACTTCTTGTGGTGTTGTTACGATAACAACGCCCGAATTATCCCCAACTAATTGCATTGCATCTAAAGTCTCATCTGAAGTTCCCGGCGGTAAGTCCAAAATTAGATAATCCAATTCTCCCCAATTACCCTCTGCGATAAATTGTCTAATTGCTTTCATTTTCAGAGGACCTCGCCAAATTACAGGAGTATCGGGAGTTTCTAATAAAAATGCCATACTCATTACTTGAATCGGTCCACCACTGGAGAGCATTGGTCCACTTACGGGAGTAAAAGTGTTAGTCCCAGGTATAACTGTGGGTCTTTCTCCTTCTAAATTGAGCATCTTAGGAACATTAGGCCCTGTTATATCTACATCCAGTATTCCTACTCTAAGACCTTTGATTGCTAATGCAATAGCTAAGTTAACAGCTACAGTTGTTTTCCCTACTCCACCTTTACCAGAGCAAACAATTATTTTATGTTTGATACCTTTCATCATTAATTCTATTTGCTCCATTTCAGTCATTTGGGCTTGCTTTTGAGAATTTCCCATAGCATTGTCGATATCATCTTGAGTTACTTCAACATCTACTTTTTTTTCTGACATTTTATTACACCAATTAGTATGTGAATTCATATTCAAAAACATATAATTTTTAGCAATTAATATTTTAGGAAATATCCAAGAAAAACAATTAAAAATCAGTTAAAAATAATCGAAAAGTTATAAAGTGTGAAACTGCACGAAAAATATGATGAGCCAACTAATTCCGATTATTGTTTTATTACTTCTTTTTTTGGGAGTAATGATAGTATTTAGTATTGAGAAATTGGATTATGTTGGATTTTCTCTATTAGCAGCATTTATATCTGTGTTAGTTACTGTCATTTACTTTCCAGGATTAAATTTTGACACATTTATAGGATATATTGAATTTGATCCCATTATATTCATAATTTCAATGCAAATTATTATTATGATCAGCGAGAAACACAAAATTTTTCAATGGATTGCCTTAAAAACCTTGCATTTAACAAAGGGAAATCATCGTAAATTTTTCTACTTAATTTGTATTATCAGTTCTCTCTCGGCTTCCATAATTGCAGATATTACTGTTGCAATAATTTTCATTCCTTTGGTAATAAGGGCTTGCAAAATTCTAAAAATTAATCCAGCACCTTATCTTTTTGGAATCTCATTTACGATCAATATAGGAAGTCTATACACTCCCTTTTCTTCTTCTGAAAATATCTTGATTGGAGCCGCTTTTTCATTAGATTTGCCGTGGTTCCTAAGGAAATTTTCTTTATACGTTTTTCCAATGTTATTATTAACACTTATTGTATTAGATTTTACGATGTTGCGTAAAATTGAAGCTCCGACTGAGCAGCAAAAACAAATATTATTGGAAATAATGAACCCAAACTTAGTTATAGTTAATAAAATTCAATTTATTTTAAATTTCATTTATTTAGGAGCGGTTATAATAGGTTTTCTATTCCCGATTAACGCATGGGTAGTGGCTGCTTTAGGAGCTATTTTAATTAGCATATTAAATAAAGAACAAATCACTGATAGTTTAGCAAAAATTGATTGGAAGATTATTTTCTTCTTTATTTCATTATTTTTGATGATAGGATGTATGCAGATAGCCGGAATATTTGAAATCATTGCCGGATGGACTGCATCAATTTTTTCGGAAAATGTTTTATTATCTGCTATAATATTACTTATTTCAATAGGAATTCTTTCAGGATTTCTCGCACAAGTCCCTACTGCAATTGTATTTATATCCTTATTGAAAAATCTATATGGATTTACCCCGGGAGCAGTTCCAGATTTAGTATTAATGGCATTTCTTTTAGGAATAAACTTAGGATCAAATTTCTTACCTCAAGGCGCTGCATGTGATCTAATGGCTTTGAACTTAGCTAAAAAAAACGGGGTTAAAGCTTTCAACTATAAATCATTGTTAAAAAATGGATCCTTAATTACACTCTTTCATATTTTCTTTAGCATAATTTATCTTTCCATTTTTTATTTAATTTTTTATTAGATTTGAAAAAATTGATCTTTTAAAATATTACCCAATATAGAAATTTAACAATAAAAAATTTTATAATTCGACAATTCTGCAAAAATTGTGGGAGTTTTCAATTATTAAAATGTCAATTCAAGGGAAAAAGAAATTTTTTTAAACCATCCTAGCAAAGATGATATCGCCGATAAAATTTTATTCTTTACTAGAGGCTTAAATAAATTAAAGACTTGGTGGGTAATAACTATTAGAATAATAACATGCAATGTTCCCGAAAGTTATCTAAGAGCAATTGAAAAATTAACAGGTAAAAATAAAATATATCCATCCAGATCTGAATTAATTAGATTTGCAATAAGAGAATGGTTAATAAAAGAGTTAGAATCGGCACAAGCGTTTGAAGAATTTCAAATTAAGACGGATTTATACCAAGATAAAAATATGTTTGAACAATCTAAAAAAGTAGATAAAATACTCCAACAAGTTGAATAAACAGTATTGTTTTTTGGTTATTATTAAACGATTAAAAACCTAATTTAACAACCAAGAATAGTCGTTCTTATAAACTTTTTCACTTAAGAGTGAAAACTTTATAGTTTCCTTTATATATGTATTATAAGAGTATTTAACTGTTAATACCTTCGAAACGCTTAAATATTTTAACAAACAATAATGATTAGCGATCAACTCATTGAATAAGAGGGGAAAGCAAAAAACCTTCTAAATTATTTAGGCAATTTAAAGGTGAGTGGAATTTAGGTTTCCAAAGAGGGGAAAATCTGAATAATTCGATACAATAATAATCTTCCTTAATAATTTCGAAAATAATTTTAAAGGTGAATAGAAAATAAATAAAGGTGCGTTATCATTCGTATTATAACTGTCAATCTCCCGTTATCGTATCTAAAAGCTATTAAAGCGCTAACTGGCGAAGGGGGACTATATCCCAGCCGGAGTGAGCTAATTAGGGTAGCTGTTCGCGAATTCTTAATCAAAGAATTGGAAGCGGCAAAATCCTTTGCAAAATTTCAGCAACAAACCCAATTTTCAGCAGTTTATCCTCCAAAAATAGAAGAACCTCTACAAGATGAAAATTTATTTGTAAAAGTACCACTTAATGAAAGCTCTGAAGGAATTGTCACAAAATATAAAACATATAAAATCGTACAAAGAAATGAATTTAGCCCT
Source organism: Promethearchaeum sp. (assembly GCA_030612265.1). Lineage (GTDB taxonomy): Archaea > Asgardarchaeota > Lokiarchaeia > Sigyniarchaeales > Promethearchaeaceae > Promethearchaeum. The sequence goes on along the minus strand of JAUWOE010000022.1, from coordinate 21,796 downwards.
GAAAAACCTTTAAGAAATATATAAATTTAATTCATTTTTGGAGTTTTTTTCCCTCATTTTTTCATTATTTGTTATTCTTATTTCAAGTAACTATTTAAGACGAAATTTTAACTTAATATTTGAAGAAAACATGGATGAGAAAAATGAGAAACCAACACCATTTTCAATTAAAGAAATGATTTCCAATCAAAAAATGAATATTTCTGATTTATACAATCAAATTGAAGCTTTACAAAAAGAAAACAAAGAACTTAAGTTAGAAATTTCAGATTTGAAGGCAAATAAACATGATGAATCTTTAATACCAGAGAGTGAAGGGAAAAAAACCATCATAGATAACATAGTTGAGTTAAATTCAATTCCAACGGAAAAAATAAATGATAAAATGATGAATTTAATGGAAGAACGAGATGATGCGATAATAAAATTTAAAGATCTTGAAAAAGAAAGAGATGAAGTTATTATCCAAAAACAATCATTAGAGCTTGAGATGTCTGGCTTGAAAGTAGAAAATGAAGGATTGAAGGACAATTTCAGCAAAGAAAGAAAAAGAGCGGATGAAGCGGTTGCACTAGCAGAGCTCGCCCTTTCAAAACTAAAGAAAAAAAAATAACACTTAATTAAATAATATTTTAATAAGCTTCTAACCTCTTAGCTTTTATTTTTTTTCCATTATCAGTACATTTAATGTCAATATCTGATTCTAAAAATCAAAAAGTTCGGTTTATTCATGCAAGTGATTTACATTTAGGAACTGGACAATACCAAAGCCCTGAAAGAGCTGATGATTTTTTAAAAATTTTAAAAAGAATTCTGGATTTAGCAATTAATAAAAAAGTTAGTTTTATCATTCTTGGAGGGGATGTATTCGGTTCCTTGGACATACTTCCTGAACAACTTAGAAAAATTGTGAATATAATAAAGGATTTTAAAAAGAAAACTCAAAATTCCATAAAAATAATAGCAATTGAAGGAAATCATGATATAAGAAAATATTCTCGAGGAGCAAGAATTAAAAGAAGACAATCTTGGCTTAGGTTTTTACAAGATCTGGATCTCTTAATATTATTGGATATTAATCCTGATGCACCCCCCGAAAATTTGTTTCAAACTTATTATAATAAAACAAGAAGAGGTGGCAAAATCAGAATCGGTAATGTTATTATTTATGGAACATCGTATCTTGGGCGTAGAACTGAAGAATTACTACCAAAAATTAGAACTGCAATAACCCAAAATGATGGATTCTTTCATATTCTTCTTCAACATTTCGGAATAAAGGGACAGATGAAAAATGTTCCAGGAATAGCGCTTTATAAAGTTCATCCCCTTAAAGATCGTATAAATTATCTAGCATTGGGCCATTATCATTTACAATTTAAAATTGGAGGGTGGATTTTTAATCCAGGTTCCGGTGAAGCGGTTAGTTCAGTTGAATCAAATTATAAACGCGGGATTTTTCTAGTTGAAATTAACACAGATTCTGACAAAAGGAATAAATTTTCCGTTGATGTCAAAAATTTAACCCTTAAAAATCGAGACCATCTTTGGTATACCATCTATTTTCCACATATATTTCAGATGGAACATGATGTTATTTATTATATCACTGAAAAATTAAAGAAAAAATTCACAAACGATGTTGAAAATAGGATTTTTTCTCCTTCCCAAAAACCAATTTTATATTTGGTATTAAGGGGGAATAAACCTCTTTTTTCTGGCAATTTAGATTTAAGATTTTTACAAGATACGATTTTAAAACAATTTCCAGTGGTAACAACAAGAATATATGAAAAATATGTTGAAAAAATAAGAACCCTTGAAACCTTCATTCCAATTAATAATATTGCAAAAATTTAATTTTTCATATTTTTTAGATATTAAATCCTGTCATCAAGAGCACTTCCACAACTTGGGCAGTGTTTTTCATGAATTAACTCTTTCCATACTTTTCCAAATTTTTCGGGAATCTTATCTTCAATATTGGATAACACTTCAGGTTCAAGAGAAACCATCTTCAGATTGTTCTTCCGATAGAATGATTTTTTTTCTTCCATCGTTTCCTTATATTTTTTACCAGAAAACCCAAAAAACTCAACATATATGTTCGCTTCTTTAAAATACCAGTCATACATAAATTTTTTTCCTGCAGTTTTTAGTATAACATCCTCATATTTGTGAATAATTCCATTTTTTGTAAAGAAATCATCAATGTAACATTCAGAAAGGCTTCGAACTTTGTGTCCATCACTACAAAGATATGACGAGGGGTAATTTGCAGTATACCCCTTTCCATGCTTAGATTTTATCCGAAGATGATTGATTACCCAAATAGAAATTAAAACCAGTACGATAAATACAATCATCAAAACTAAAAAGATAGTGGTGATACTATCCATATTATGTTTTATCTCTTCTTATATTTAAAACAGCTTGGGCATTAAAAAAAATTAAATCCGAATAGTATTTATTAATATTTTGATGACGACTTTAAAAGAATTCCAAAAAAAAATCAACAAAATTCAAGATAAAGTAGACCTAAAAGAAGAATCGCATCAAAAAAATAAAACTCTACTTCAAATCATAAAAGACATTTGTAATAACACTTTGAAAGAACCCAATCTTAAAGAAGAAGTCAAAAATGAAGCAGAAAAAGTTCTTAAAAAAGCTAATAATGACATCTCCTTAATGAAAGGCGAGATTCATGAAGATAATAAAACGGATTCTTATAAAAAAGCGGATAACAAATATTCAATTGGAGGATACGCCCCAGCCCCTATAAAAAAAGTATTGAACTCGGTTCATGCAGGTGCATTTGATCCACTTTCAAGTCCAATTTTACGCAATCTTAATAAAAAACGTCATGCAAGTCCTCTAAAAAAGCAAAAAGAAGGAACTATAAAACCACAAAAAAAAATTAAAGAAGAAACTATAGAAAAACCTATTATTAAGGAAACAACAGAACAAAAACCAAGCAAACCAGAACCGAAAAAAGTTTCAACACCAAAGAAAACCGCTAAAAAAGTTGAAAAAAAGACTACTTCAAAAAAATCAACACCCTCTGCTCTTGATAAGAAAGAAGAACCAACCCAATTGACTCCAGCGTTTTTAGAAATTGAACAAATTCAATTAAAAATCAATCTACCTTTTAAAAATTCAATTGAAATGCTTGGAAGACAGGATTTTGAAAATGAAAATTTAACCATCCAAATCCCCACGGAGTTTTTCTCTCCAATCTTAATACGAGATCCAGACATTAAAGAAGCCACAGAACACTGTATTATTGAACAGGTTGAACCCAAAAAATACTTCTTGAAAGACCGCTTCAATCTTAAAAAAACCTATTTCAATGGTAAATTTGTGGATTCGGATGGCAATCAATTGAAAGAAGGTGATAAATTTATATTCCCGGTCATGGTTAATGAACAACTTTCTTCTCTAACAGTTGTTTTCCATCTAGTTAAACAGAAATGATATCACTATTTCTTGTTATCTTGCCAAATTGAACGAATAAGACAGAGCGGATTCACGATATTGATGAAAAACGACAAAGTGAAATTTCTATGAATGAGAAATCTGAAGCCTTTCAAAAAGAATCATTACTCTACACTGTTCTAGAAAACTCTACGATACAATGTGGAACTTGCTGGCATCAATGCATAATAGCTGAAGGAAAATTTGGTCGCTGTAGGACAAGAAAGAATATTTCTGGGAAATTATACTGCATAAATTATGGAATGATCTCGACATTTTCTATTAATCCTATAGAAAAGAAACCGCTTTTTAATTATTATCCAGGGACGCTGGCGGTAACAGTAGGAAGCTATTCATGCAATTTTGATTGTCCATGGTGCCAGAATTGGAGTATTACTAAAAAATTTCCTGCTGATGTCCTTCGACCGCGTTATTTATCCCCTAAACAGCTTATAAGTGCAGTTGAAAAAGATCCACATATTGACGGCATTTCTATATCATTTAATGAACCCACACTTTCATTAGAGTATGCGATTGATACTTTCAATTTGTGTAAACCTCATATTTATCGTATGTTCGTGACTAATGCCTACATGACCGATGAAGCGCTTCAACTTCTTATTACTGCTGGAATGACCGGTATGAGTATAACTGTAAAAGGATTAGCCCCTTCTGTCAAGAAGTACTGCCGTTCACAAGTAGATAGAGTTTGGGATAACATTCAAACAGCTCATAACAATGGTGTTCATGTTGAAATTATCTGTCTCATAATTCCAACCGTAAATGATACTATTGACTTCTACACCCACGTAGCCAGAAGATTGTTCATAATTAACCCAAACATTCCATTACACTTCACTAGATTTTTTCCTGATTATCAATTCACTCATGTACAAACTACTCCAATTAAGGATTTAGAAGAAGCATATCAGATTGCCCGTTCAGCTGGCTTAAACTATGTATACGTTGGAAATGTCTTCGGGCATCCATTCGAAAATACTTATTGTCCAAATTGCCAACAGCTCCTAATTAAAAGGACCGGATATAGAATAGAGATAAATCTTGACAAGCAGAAAGGGCAATGTCCCTCGTGTAATACTGATATTCCAGTATTTTTAGGATGATGCCGTTCTTATGTAAATTTCCAATAGATTGAAAATCGATTTACCAAATAAGCTTCACCTTTTCTGAAAAATTAGTGCTCCATTTGTGAGGTCTTTGGCTACTTCTTCTAAATACAAGAGAAACAAGGAAAAAAAAGAATTTTAATCCGAGTGGATCAAAATCTTGCTCAATTTATTGAAATCTTCAAGATTTCAAGGTTTCAAAGAAACTGCCATTTCCATGTCAGCTTTGGTTAATTTCTTTCGACCAGAATGTCGAGACATCTCAAGAGCTCGATTTGTGAGGTCTTTTGCAAACTTTTCTAAATAAACAATTAATTCATCAACTGCATCTCGAGATACCATTTCTGCTCCCGATTTTTTCATAAGTTCCCGAATTGGGCTCCATGCAAATACTTTCATTTTAAACTTCTCCGCTTTTGGAGCATTCCACCGACAATTTTGTAGTGAAAATTTTTAATTAATGATGGAATACTACTAAATAATTTATGGTTGGTTGGATATTTAAATATTCCCTATTTTTTACGATCGAAATGAATTGGGTTTGAAAATTTCCGACAAAATCTTAATTGGTCATCTCTTGAAATTTCGCCCCATGTGAAAAAAATCGAATATTTTTTATAAGATCACTGATCTGGATGGTAATTTTTTTTTATTTACATGCTCATTTAAAGCCAAATATAATAGTTTATTAGGAAAAAATGCATAAAAGGTTAAAATTAAAATATTCATACTATATATCGGTTTTCGAGCAATTTCCAAGAAGAAAATGATCAAAATATACTCTATTTTATCGCTGTTTTTCTAAATATGAACGAGCAAGAAAAAAAATGGGGGGGTTTTGATATGATCTTTTTCTAAGTGGGCATTTTTTTTTAATATTTTCAATTATTTAGAAGAATTCGCGTAATTTATAAATAATTTCTTCTAATTTCAATATAAATTTTAAATTGGAGTGATATGGTGAATATAAAAGGATTTGGTGCAATATAATTTTTGAATTTTATCTATAAATCGATTTGAAAACCAAGGCATTGATTCCATCCTGGTTCATATTCACAGGCATCGCATTTTTTATTCATATTTCTATAATGTAGTACTTGAATTGGAAAATTTAATAAGAGTATTGATAATAAAGTCGCAAAAATTTTAAGTAAATGCCCCCCGGGAATGATAAAATAAGCAGTTCCAATAAAAATTCCGCTACCCAAACCAACAAAGAACTTTTGGAAGATTTTAACTACTTTTATCTCAGTTAGGGTAGTAAAACTAAGTAAAATTGTGCACATCATTAGAAATGAACCTGCAATTAAAATGATGGGGTTAAATTTTGGAAGAAAAAAAGCAAAATATCCAATAAAGATACCAATTAATGCAGAAGGATACCCGATAAAACATCCGATACAGAATTCGGTAGATCCAATGCGGAAGGTGTCATTATTAAATTTATCACACTTGGGGTGGTGTGCAAAGATGTAGTATTTATATTTCTTGAGTATATGCAAAATGCCAGTCTTTTTTTCTTTTTTTATCAACGAATCCATATTTATTCACAAAAAAATTGAAGTTGATAGTTAAATAAAAAAATAAAAAAAAAAGAGAGCAGAATGTTAAATTTTATCTGAATTCTCAATAGTGTTAAAATTAAAATCTAAAAAGTTTCTACTATTTCGGATGATTGCCTCTAACAATAAGATAAATTAGACAACCAAGCCAACTAGTGAGGAAAACAATTATAAGCCAAAGGGCTCCACCCATACCACGTGCTTCTGCATCTTTATAAACCCAAATCATTAAAGCAATATTAATTGCTAAACCAATAAGACCAACGACAATAACAATAGTCAAATATGTAGCTAGGAAAACATCATAATCTGTCATTAATAACATTTTTTTTCATTCCTATTTTTATTACATTAAAATATCCCGAATTTAGGAAATTTCAATGTATACTATTATTACACCTTTTAGTATTTAAGTTTTATATTGTCTTAGTTTAAATTAAACTAAATTAGTGCAGATATTGAAGTGTTTAATTAATTTAAAGGAAATCGTATTCTTCTAATAGTTTAGATGTATAACGTCCCTAAAATCATCTTTTAATAATTTCACCATTTCATTAGTATTTATCCCACTAAATTCAGCAAAAGCGATAGAAAATAGCGGAAATTCGTGATAATTAATTTTTCGGATGTCTATAGGCTTACTAAATTTTTTAGCGAATTTATTGTAATGTTATAGTTAAATAAAATAAAAAAGAGATCTGAAAGTAAGTTTATTTCAGAATTCCCAATTGTTTTAAAATTAAAAATTTTCGATTATTTCGGATGATTACCTCTAACAATTAAAAATATTAAACACCCAATCCAGCTTGTGCAGAGAATTATAATAAACCAGAGGGCACCACCCATACCACGTGCTTCTGCATCCTTATAAACCCAAACCATTAATACAATATCAATTATTATAAAAACTACCATTGCAAATATATATACTATAAACAATGGACTAACAAGTAATTCTTCTAAACCTGTTCCATTTCCTCCACCAGTTCCTGCCCAAAGTGCATCTAATATCATTTTTTTTTCATTCCCTTATTTTTATTACATCGAAAAATCCTAAATTCGGGGTATTTCAATGCATATTATTATTATTATTATTATTACACCTTTTAGTATTTAAATGTTATATTGTGTAAGTATAAATTAAACTAAATTAGGACAGATTTTGAAGAGTTTGGTTAATTTAGAGGAAATCATATTCTTCTAATTTTGAGATGGATAACGTCCCTAAAATCATCTTTTAATAATTTCACCATTTCTCTAATATTGGACTCATCAAATTCAGCAAAAGCAATAGCAAATAGCGGAAATTCTTGATAATTAATTTTTCGGATGTCTAAAGGCTTACTAAATTTTTTAGCGAATTTATTGTAATCAATTGATTTAATATCTCTCAAATTTATATCTGCAGGGATATTACCGACAACCATCGCATAAGTTTTTCCTTCTTTACCCTTAAGGATATTATTCCAGTCGGGTGCTTTTTGCTCGAAAAACATTTTATAATTATTCGTCCCCCAAGCAAAATATGCTAAATCCGTTACACACAATCCAGCGAATCTCATTGGATTAGCTTCAATAATGCCTATCTTATTATTTTCATCAACGCGAAATTCAATATGCATAGGAAAATTCTTTATTTTTGTAGCTTGACTGATTTTTTTTAGTGTTTCAAGGAATATTTCGCGAGATTCTTCGATGATTTTTTTGGAAGTAACATATAATCGGTCGCTGGTATCTTCGGGAGAGGCGAAATAATGTTTTAAAATATTCAATATTACAGGATTTCCGTGAGAATTGAAATAAACATCAACTGCAAATTCTTCTCCTTCAATATTTTCTTCGATGATAAAACTTGATGAATTTATAACTTCAATCGGGAAAATTTTATTTATATTTTGCATATCTCGTTGAATAAATTTTACAATTTTGGGCCATTCTTCCACCTTATTGATAAGATAAACACCTAGGCTGAAAAAACCAATAGAGGGTTTAATTATGAATGGAAAATGTATTTTTGAAATATCTATTTTTTCTAATTCGCTGAAATTAACTTTTTTAAAGAAATAATTTGGATAAAATGGTTGCATGATTTTTCTGAATTCAAATTTATCCTTGAAGATCGAAATTTTTTGGGGAAGATCTGTAAAGTTCAAATTTTGATTTATCCAGTTTATTGAATTTTCCGAGTTACTGAATATTAGAGGAATTTGAGAGAGTTTAACTTTCTTTATAAACTCATCCTCATCAATTGTTAGTATTTTAGAGCTGATATTCAATTCTTCAAGAGCTTTATTTCTTAAAACTGGGATCTGCATGTCAATTAAAGAATCTTCTAAAAATTTTGACACATAAGGCTTATCTAGAATCATCATTTCAGTAGTTTGTACAAAATATCACGCAAAATAAAATTTATGGTTAAATTATTAAATTAAATCCCAAGAGTAGAATATAAAAAATATGTTTTTACCATCAGAATGCTTTTTAAAATTAATATTATTTGCTGGTAGAAAAAAAAATGGTTTCGAAAGTAAAAATTGGAGATGTAGAATTGATTTTAAGTTTACCCGATGAAATTCCTAATATGGAATGGATTGGTGGGAATACTTATATGACTCAATTATTAGCTTCATGGATTTTAGTGGATCAAAAGAAAGATATTCCTATGAATCCTCAGATTTTAGGGAAACCTGGAGTTGGAAAGACAACTTTAGCTTATTCTGCATCAAAAAAATTAGGTTTACCAGTATATATATTTCAATGTACAGTAGATACACGCCCTGAAGATTTGATAATTTCACCAGTAATCGGAGAAAATAACACAATAAAATATCATGCGAGTTCACTCGTGACTGCGATGATCGAAGGTGGAATATGTATTTTAGATGAAGCGAATCGAATGTCTGAAAAATCATGGGCATCCTTAGCACCGCTTCTCGATCAAAGGCGATACATAGAATCTATCATAGCGGGAATAAAAGTGAAGGCACACCCTAATTTTAGAATCTGCTGTACAATGAATGAAGATTCCAGTACTTTTGAAGTTCCTGAATATATCCATTCTCGACTTCAACCTCAGATTTTCATAGATTTTCCAGAAAAAGATGAAGAATTTAAAATCCTTGAGTTCAATCTTCCATTTGCAAAAAAAGATTTAATTTTATACGCAGTAGAATTCCTACAAGAAGCACATTCTCATAATAAAGATTTCACAGCGCGTGATGGGATCAATATTTGTCGATATTACTTGAAAATGTCAAATTACTCTAAGAGTTCTACTGATAAAATCAACGAAGATGATAATAAAGAAGAAAAAAATTCAATTGATTTTTATCTTTTTAGACAATCTGTAAAACAAATCTTAAATAGCGAAGGGCTTAAATTCCTTTATGAAAAAGAAAAATTGGAAAAGAAATCTAGAATAGATTCACCTTTAAAGAAAGTTTTTAATAAACTGATGGAGATTGATGAAGAAGAATTATTAGATGAGAATTTTGAAGATTTACCAAGGGATAAAAGGAATTTAAATAATAGTAATGATGAAGATTTTTTATTTCTAGATAATGAAGATGATGATAAGAGCTTTTCGGACGATTTTTTCTTAGATGAAGAAAATACAACAGATGTAATCAACATAGTAGAGAAAAAAAATGAAGAAGAAGACCCTTATGAAAATTTAGAACCATTTTTTATTGATGAATTAGATGATATGACCGAAGACCAAGATCCAAATGAAATCATTAGAAAATTTTTAGCTAAGAAAAGTAAAAAGAAAAGCAAAAAGCAAGATAATGATAATAAAGATGCAAACAATAAAGAAAAGAAATAAATAAATACACAAGGAAAGCATTTCTATGCTTAAATATAAAAATTTAACGATTATCCCTACTTATCATTCAAACCTTGATTTTGTTTATGAAGTAAGACAAGCTTTTTATCAGAACCCGCCAGATCTAATCTGTGTTGAGTTTCCAGAAAATCTAAAAGCACAGATTTTGGAAGGTGTTGATCGATTTCCTTCAATCTCGTTAGTTTTATACTATGATGATATACTTAAACAGCAATTATACACTCCAATTACTCCTTCTGATTCCTTAATTGAATCAATTCGTTTAGCACAAGAGTATGGTATTCCAGTTGAATTTATTGACCTATTTGTGAAGAATTATGATCCTGAATTTCAAAATTTACCAGATTCTTATGTGTTAAATAAACTTTCATTAGATGAATTTTACGATATCGTTAAAAAAGAGATGAAATTTGAAGATCTTGCTGAATTAAAGTTCCAAAAAGAGAAATTAAAACAAAAAAATGAACAGAAAGATAGTCTTGATGAAGAATTTCTCCTGGAATCAGGTGTGGAAGCTCAGAACTGGATGCGTAGTTCCAAAGAAATAAACGAACTCAGAAACCATTATATGGCTGCAAAATTGAGCGAAGTGATGAAAAAAAACCAAAATAGACAAATTTTGGTGGTGATGGGCCTAGCACACTGGGAAAGAATAAGAAATCTACTGGAACATGGTAAATTTTCTGAGGATATTACAACATCTTTTTCTACATCAGTGGATGCAAAATTATTCAATATTCTTCAAGAAGATCTCCCTAAAATAATGATTGAGACACCTAATGTTGTATTTCAGTACGAAATTTTCCGTAGCCGACAAAAAAAGGTGATAGATAAACTTCCATTTCGAGAGTATAAAGAAATGGATTTGCTCAAAATCGATCTATTCAATTCATTAAAAATAATATTACAACGTGCTGTAAATCAATATAAACAAGAATATGATGAAAAAATAAGCCTTCATAAACTGAAATCTCTATTTCAATACATCAGAAATTTACCGTTAATTGAAAATAGGATAACACCAGTGCTGTTCGATATTGTATTAGCATCGAAGAGCATTATAAATGACAATTTTGCCTGGATTGTGTGGGACGAATGTAAACTATACCCATATGCAAAAGAAGATGAGAATTTAGAGAGTTTAAGATTTCATAAAGAAGGAATTCTACTGGACGGTAAATATTTCAAATTACGCAGAACAATACCATTGAAAATCCAGAGAATTAAATTACCACTTAAACCAAAACCTAAAGAAAAGAGAAAAGATCAATGGCGAGATGTATGGAATGATAATCGATGGAATCTTGTTTCCTACCTTCCTGAAGATATATTTGAAGAAAATTACTTTCATCACGTTAGATCACGATCAATGAATTTGTTAAAAGATGAAAATATTAAAACTCATGAATTTACATCCACTTTAATGGATGGTATCGATTTCAGGGAAACTATACGAAATTGGGCTTATAAGAGGAAAATATACGTAAAAGAGAAAAGAACTATACATGGAGAAGTTGATTCGGTTGTTATAATCTTTAATCGTGATGAAAGCACTTCTGAAACTGAAGAAAAATTCCCCCACCAACAAATGTGGTATGCAGAACATCTCAAAGAAAGTGATTTAGCATTTTATAGTACATTTCCAGGAATTGATCTTGTTGGTCCCGGAATCTCAAGAATAGAATTAGGAGGTGTTGTGTCTTTTTATCCTCCTCGAAATATTCCTGATATTTGGAATGATAAATTCTTAAAAAATTATCCGATGGCCAAGAAAAAAGCAGATCGATTGCTATTGGCAGCTATTTTATACGCTCAAAAACCTTTTATTACATATGTCGCAAAAAATAAGCCAGATAACATTTTTTACAGCATGGCGGCCAAACTTAGAATAAAAATTATATTTTTACCGCTTGATCGATTTAATCCTGTTAGTCTCCGCGCATTGAGGAATCTTCACGTGCTTGCTGGTAAGAAAATTCGGTTATTTGCTCATAAATATATTCACAAGCGCCGCTATTAGAAATTTTTCATAGTTTTCAAAATTTTTCTTTATTCATATACAAATTCAAAACTTTTTAATTCCAAAGAGCAAAATTATTCTCAAGGTGAAAATAATGAGTGATGAAAAAAAATATGAACCTTATCATGAAATAACACAAAGGGAAATCAATATAAACATAATAATTTCGGCTTTAGTTCTAGTTATTGGCGTTATATTATTAGCATTTGAATTAAATGAAGCGTTTTTTACAAGTAATGACATTTTGTATAAAATATTTGAGATGATTACATTATTTGGTGATGAAGAACTTTATATCGTCTTCTTTTGCATTTTCTTTTTTGGAGTAGATAAAAAATTCGCAAAGAGATTGTTAGTTGGATTTCTTATTTCGTTGCATTTAACAGACTTCTTTAAAAGTGTATTTATGGATCCACGCCCTGATTCAAATTTTATTACTGATATAGAGGGTAAAGCAGGAGGTTATGGATTTCCGAGCGGACATACAAGCGGAACTTTAAGCTTTTGGGGTTTTACATTTTTTAATTTCAAAAATGAAGAAAAGAAAAAGCGAATTCCATGGCGAATATTAGCTATGTTTCTTATAATTACGGTTCCAATCTCAAGATTGATAATAGGCGTACATGATCTTCAGGATATTATTGGAGGTTTTATGCTGGGATTTTTAGTTATTACTGCATATATGCATTTTGAACCGAAACTCTCCTCAATATTCGGAAAATGGAGTTTGAAGAAAAAAATTCTTATCGGAGTTGCATTTTCATTAGGATTATGGATATTTAGTTCCATGATGTTGTATTTACTTTCATTAAATAACCCTGATTGGTTAGGAATACAGGAAAATATTCATGATCTTGCTGTTTCTTGCGGACTTTTTATGGGCGCTGCGATTGCGTTTCCGCTTGAAGAAGAATATGTTAAATATGACCCAAATAAATTGGACCTTTTGAAAAGAATACTAGCAATTGTGATTGGTTTTGGAATTACTTTTGGAGTTTATTATGGTTTAGGGGAACTATTTGATCTGGCTCCAGGAATATACTTTATTACAAGAGGTATTAAATATTGCTTGTTAATTATTACTGGAACTTTATTAGTTCCACCATTACTAAAGAAAATTTTCAAAATCTAGGTAAATTTTTTATTTATTTTTTTTCACTAATTTGCTTTTTCTTAGCAATAAAAACGGATTCTTTCGCCAATTTTTACGAGTAATTTCAAATATTGATAAAAAACATCATATAAAATAAGATAAAAAAATCAACTAATTTTACTCATTCTCTGGATAAATTCAATTAACCAAAGAATGTAATTGTCTTGATTTGAAAAAATTAATTCATGTATTTGTGTATTAAGGTTAAATTGAATTTGAATGCCCAGCTTTTTGAATTTTCTTCTAATCGAAAGGATTAAATCCCTATCAAAAAAAATTTTAGGTATAATTTCAAAAGCAAATTGAATAGTAAAAGGGTTTTTTATTTCGGGTTCGGGAAACTTGCATGGTGAAATAAATTGATCGATGAATAGCTCCAAGCTTTCTATATGGTTAAACGAAATTTGATAACAATTACCATCCCTCATTGGGATAATATCAATGCCTTTTTTAAAATATATCTCAGCAACCATCATCTCCAAAAATTGACATGGCAATAATGAGTTTTTTGATTTTTGAATTTGAATATTCATAACAATTTTATTATTTTGTTGAATTTGCGCAGAAGATATAATAAGATTTTTCCCCCAATTTCTATTTTTAAAGGATTTTTTTTACTAATATAACTAATCATTCTCACAAGTCTATATAAGGATTCCCGACAATAAGGACTCTTTAAAATAAAATATGTGATACTCGGAACAGATTCCCGATAATATGGACGCTTTTAAACAAAGATATGTTTTTCTCAGAAAATAGTCAATTAAATTTAATAAGAATATGAATAGTAGGGACTTATATTTATGTATTACATTGTTTAAAATGTGAAAGTAGATTATGAATAATCCGTTTTTTCAATCAATAGAAAAACATTTTCAAGAATATCTTAAGAAATCAAGATATAATGAAAAGGATCTCTCTAATACAAATACATTACGAAATTTATGGTACAAATTTATGAAAGAATTATTGAATAAAAGCCAAAATTATTCGGAATTACTTTCAATTGCTCCAGATCAACAAGATCCATTAGGTTCTCTTTATCAATTCTTTTATAAACATGAAATTATTCCAGAAAAGGGAAGATTTAAGATCAATGTAAAGGATCCTAAACAAAGAGAGTTAGGAAAGATATATACTCCGCATAAAATTATTTCTTTTATAGTAAATCTAATAAAACATAGCATTAATGAAGATATTCCTAATAGAACAAATTTTGAGAATTTCATTGACAAAAGGATTTTAAAAATTGCAGATATAGCTTGTGGAACGGGTAGATTTCTTACTCACTGGTGGTTAAAAGATTTAGAAAATGCTTTAAAACATAAAAAACCCAGTGAAACTCAATATTTCGGCTTTGATATTGACCCCACTGCATTAAAAATTGCATATCAAACTCCAGTAAAAGGAGTAGTTTGGAAAAATATTGATTCTCTTCTTGATCCTTACCTAGATCAAATAAATCTATTTGATGTAATCATAGGAAATCCCCCTTATATTGAATCCCGCGCAATCTCGGATAAAGATTGGAATAGATTAAAGAAGAGATATAAATGTGCTCATAAAAAATTTGATCTTTCTGTAGTCTTTCTGGAAAAAATTGTTAGTTTATTAAAACCAGGTGGTTGGGCAGGAATTATCGTCACAAATAAATGGCTTGTTTCAGATTACGGTGAAATATTAAGAAAAATCTTGCTGACGAAGACACATATTGAATATCTTATCGACGTCTCGCATTTAATATTGTTTAAAGGATCATCGACTTATCCAGTTATCATTGTTTTCCAAAAGTTAGGTCAGAATAATCACGATATTTCCAATCTTAAAACAAATTTATTCCAAATTAACGATTTTAATGAATTGAACACATTTTTTCAAGAAGACCGATCATATCCAATCAACCAGGTTTTACAATCTTTTTTTTTAAAATCTCCAAAAAATATTATTTCAACATCATTAAACTCAAAAAATATTAAATTGTTAGAACATTTTTGGAATTTAAATGAAAAATGCGATACTTTCCGATTAGGAGATATTGGATCCCCTTATAATTTAAGGAAAGGGGTTCATACAGGTAATGTTAAAAATAAAATAATTTCGACAAATCCCCCTATCGACGATAAATCATATAAACATGCAATTACAAGCCGATATCATGTAGGACGGTTCCATATTGCATGGCAAGGTTTATGGATTCACTATGATCCCAAAATAATTAATAGAAATACTGGTGACTATGGATCTTTGCGAGAAAAGTGGATATTTGAAGTAGTTCCTAAAATATTTATCAAGTTATTTGGTACGCGAATCCAAGCAGCAATAGATTTCTTAAAATACTATGCAAATAATTCACTAATCCTTCTGGTACGAAAGCAAAAGCCTGAGAATCCAATAGAAAACTCTAATTTATATGATATTGATAAATTGTTCTCTTCTCCTGAAGAAGAATTTTTTTATTTACTCGGAATTTTAAATTCAGAACTAATTTCAAACTACTATCGAATTTACTTCAATTCTACTCATGTCAGAGGAAATTATTTACAGTTTTATATTAAAGATTTGAATAATATTCCATTAATGATTCCAAAGCAATCCAATATTTCTAATATGAAGGAAATCGCGGCGGTTGCTCAAAAATTAACAGAGTTTTATAGGTCTGTTAACTTAAAAAGTAACGAAATTGAAAAACTTGAAAAAAACTTGAATGGTATAGTAAAAAAATTATATAGAATTATTTGAACTATAGAAAAAGCTGGATTAAAGGTAGCAATTCTTCTCTGAATTTTAGAATACCTAAAACTTCATTCCGTAGATTACTAGTTAATATCCATAAATAAACCATTCCACCGTCATTTTCAGCATTTGTAATATATTCTGAAATAAAATGTAAATTATTTCTCGAATAATGCAATTCATAAAAATCCTCTTTCTGGATATTCAATCCTTGTTGAGTTATGTGGAAAAGATATAAATTCTGTAAATATGCTGCACTATTTTTAAGCATTTCTTCTTCCTGGTGTGTTTCACCATAAGTTCCATAGACTAATCCTGTGGATGAAATTAGACAAGTTGCCCGTGCTTCAATATTTTTAGTGAACTGCTCCAAGAATTCTTGAATAACGCCTCCGCTTGTCGAAACACGCTTAAGTGAAAGTGAAAATAAGTTTTCGATTGAGTTTCGCTCGTAAATCGATGAGTTTACATATCCAACTTCAAAATCAACACATATTTTCTCGATTTTATCGATTAATTTAATGCGATCTGCATTTAAATTTTCATCATTTATTAAATCAGGGTCAAATTTAGTAAAAGCGATAAGAACCGGCATTGAAAGCTTGTATTTTTTATAAGTATCAAGAATTTTTATAAAATATTCTAAACTTTCATCGTAACGGTCTGTGTCCTGAATGTCAATGCAATAAATGAGGATGTCAGTTTCTGAAAAATACATGTCTGCATTTTCAAAATAACTTCTTCTGTATTCTTCTTGCCCTCCCATATCAAAACTTGACACTTGATATCCAAAAATATTAGTCTGTTGGCGTGATAAACCACGGGTGGGTAAAATTTCCTTCATAGTGGAGTATTTTTCGGATAAAGCAGTAAGTAAACTAGTTTTTCCAGCATTATTTAATCCAAAGAAGACGATTTTTTTCTGTTTTTCTCCGTACTCGGCGATTTGAGTCATGTGCCAAAAAACCATCTCAGCAATGATCCCAAGTTTGCGAGTTTCATCTGGATTCAATCCTTCTATAACTAAATCAGCTTGGCTCTGTGCTAGATCTTTAATAGTTTTTAATTCATTATCAGCTTCTTCAAGAAATGGTATCCAATTTGGGTTAAAATCCTTAAGAGTACTTAAACTAAAATCAAGAACATCTGTAGGTTTATTAATATTTGAGAAATTGGTCCCTTCCTTAAAGAAAGGTAATATTTTTTTTAGATATTTTAGCTCGACCATATGTACTCACTATCAAAAAAATTACCAATCTATGAAAATTTTTTCCTTTCTTGCTTTTTTTTATTTATTTTCCTTTTTTTTTTGAATATTTTTTATAGCCTAAATCTTTAGGCACTAAAAACTATAATTTAGTATATAAAAATAAAATAAATTTTTATAATAAATGCTTAAAATTGGATAAAAATGCCGGATATGATAAGCGAATCTGTAGTTATTATTTTAGATGCTTCCCGTTCTATGTATCGATCAGATTACAGCCCAAATCGCTTAGAAGCCTGCAAACAAGGAATTTTGAATTTCATCCAATCTAGAATTGAAAATGAAGATTCAATGGGTGGAACAACCGCATTTGCCTTAGTTTTAATTAAAAATAACCCGAAAATGATTTTTGATTTATTTGATGGTGCAAAATTTAATGAATTTTTAAAAGTACTTAACGGAGTTAAATGTGGAGGCATAAATACTTTAGGCGAAGCCATTGGTATGGCAATTAAGATATTAATTGAAGATATTAGATCAAATGGAGCACGGGTTCCACGCATTCTTCTTTTCTCGGATGGAAAATATAAGACATCAAAAATCGATCCGATGAAAATGGCTATGTTAGCTCAACAATTGACAATGCATATCGATACAATCCGTGTTGGCGACGTAGAACATTCCAATATCATGAAAAGATTGTCAGAAAATACAGAAGGCAAATATTATTATGCAAACAATATTCAAGGAATTTTGACAACCACAACGGATCTTGCCCAGTCTAACTTTGAAGCACCCGGATCTTCATATCAGAAAGGCAAAATAAGGATTCTGAATCTAGTGTTAAAAAAAATTGCTAAACCTCTCTTAACCGAAGCAGAAATGAATAAAGGTTCAAATAATCAAAAAGAAGTGTTAGCTCGATTGCGCGGGACCAAACAGTATCAAAAATGCTCCATATGCTTCCAATCTAACGATCCAATCTCAAAAACAAGTTTTCAAATCTCCGGTCGTTATTGTCCTCAGTGTGCGCAGCCAATGCATTTATCTTGTGCCAGCATGTGGGCAAAAAATCAAGATAAAACGGGTGATGGAACGGTTTTCAGATGTGTTCACTGCCTTTATCTTCTAAAACTTCCTTCATCAGTTCAAACTGCTGTTAGAATGCATGCTGAAGTGAAAAAAAGAGGTATCAAGCGTAAAGAGATCCAAACATTCAATGTATCACCAATATCTACTAAGAAATTAGGGAGTTTAGCATTATATTCGGCTTGTCCTGTTTGTAACGGAATTTTTGAAGAAGAAGAAAACGTTGTCAAATGCGGTAATCCTTCTTGTAAAGCAATTTATCATATGAATCATTTTGACCAATTGCCCGATCATATATGTAAATTATGTGGGCAAAAACTAGTAAAACTGTTTCCAGCAGAATGACATAATAAAAATCGTAAAAAAATTATAGAAATTTTTTAATTTCTTCTTCAGAAAGCACTTTAAACAGTTTTTCTTTTGAAGAAACTATTGCAATTTGAAGGGCTGCATCCTCAAAATCTTCATCGGTTGAATCTCTTAAGATTTTTATTCCGAGTTTTATAATATCATCAATGCTCATATCATCATTAAGATCTTCATTCAATTTAGTGCGTGCTTCTTCATTATTAGCACCCATAGTGGTTCCTTTCCAACCACTAAAAGTGCCACTAGGACTTGTCGTCATTACTCTTGGAGTTCCATCAGGATCTACACCGATTATTAGCAAAGCAGAACCAAAAGGACGAACTCCTCCATGTTGAGTGTATTGCTGTTTTATATCTGCTAGTTTTCTTGTGATTGTGGGGACTCTAACAGGCTCATTATATGTTAAACGATGAACTTGGCATTGAATGCGCGCATAGTCTACTAAAATTCGAGAATCGGCATGTAACCCTGCAATAGCACACCCGATATGTTCATCCATTCTAAATATTTTTTGTATAGTAGATGTGTCCATTAATTTTGTGAACCGTTTTCTAGTTATAATTGCAGCTCCAGCTTTTGACTTTAAGCCAATGCACAATGTTCCTCTCCTAACAGCTTCAAGAGCATATTCGACTTGATATAATCGTCCTTCTGGAGAAAACATTGTTAAAGATCTGTCATATCCGGCATCATCGCCTCTTCTATCCATCATTTTTAGTGCGCCACTCTTGTAATCAAATTTTAGATTATATTGGTTTTAAAATTCTTTTACTTTAACTAGAATATGAATCAAATTTAAAAAATTTTGAGTTTACAATTTATAATTTTTGTAAACATTCAAAAAAGCAAAAAAATTACTGAGAATTATAGAAATATTTTCTTAATGCAGCGGGGAAATTTGATGTCAAATTTTGATTATGATAATGATGAATATGATACTGAACTGATTCGTGCTAATGAATTGGTAGAGAATGCATATAAACTCAGAAAGCAAAATAACATCAAGGGTGCAATTTCTCTTTATCAAAAATCTCTTGGAATCTACTTAAATTCTGGGGCTTACATGAAACTTGCTGAGATTTTTAATAATATTGTTTCATTAGTTAAAAAAGAGTCAGAAATGCTACCAATAATGGAGAGATTGCGTAGAACTATAAACGAGATTGAAAAATTAGACATTCTTGAAGAATTGGCAAATCTGAAACTCGCACAGGCAAATCTTTCGTATAAAAGTTCTAATTATTTAGATGCTGGGAATTTATTTATTGAAGTAGCAGAACTATATATAAAAGTTGATCAGGATGAATTCCGCAAATTAATTGGAATGTTTTATTTAAGAGCCGCTGAATGTTTTGAAAAAATATCAAGAACAAAACGTGCTGAGAAATTAATCCTTGAAGCAATTAGAATTTTTGATTCAAGTATTTTTGATTATCGTATTTATCTAAAACAATTAAAAGAGCAAATTGATAAAAAACAATTCGTGGATGCTATAGAAACAATTCGAGAAATTGCAAAATTTTTCAGAAGGCTGGAAATTGAGCTAGAATCTACCCCTGAAGAAGATGGTGTTTTTAGAAATTTGAAAAGGAATGTTTTGGCTCGATTAATCCATTCCGTATCCGAATATAATTTATTGAAGATGATATGCTTTCACTTCATAGGAGAAGAAGATAAAATCCGAGATCAAGCCGATAAATCAATCAAGGATCTAATAAAGGCAATTGATTTCATAAAAGATGAACTTAAACAAGAGTATTATAGTTCAGCTGACCTTCATAGGCTAACTTTTGATGTTTTCTTGCTTCAAATGTTCCAAGAATTTGCAGATCATCAAATTGAAGACCCGATTTTCTTAATCATGAGCGGTTTACCGAAACATATAAAAGAAATAATTAAAAAAATGCGATTTTACGAATATACTGTTCAGCTATTGGAGTTAAATTTGAGAGAAAACGCTGATTTATTTGAAACAATGGCTCTTTCCCAAATACTAGATCCTTATCGTGAATTTATTATAAAATCATTAAAAACATAAGAAAGAAACGAAAAAAAGTTATTCAACTATAGTATCAATCTTTTTCTTTATAGTAATGCTATCAGTAAGCGTTTGAATATCTTGAGCATGCTGGTCAGGTGTCTTTTCCAAAGGTTTAGAGTGCGTTTCAGCCCATTTCCTTTCAATCCGTTCCCGATGGATTGTATTGAACGTGCAAAATGGGATCTGAAGAACTCGTTTATGTTCTGGATCATCAGGATCTAAAACTCCGTAATGCACCACACATTTTTGTACTCGAGCAACATCCAAATCATACGCATCCATAAAATGCATTGATCCTACAAACATTAATTTGTTTTGAAGAACATTCTTTGAATTTTCCAATTTGGGATTTAGTAATAATTTGGTTACGCTTTTATAAATGGGATCTTCAACGAGCTTTTTTAATTCAAAATTTTTAACATATTTCGATGCTCCTGCAATATAATATGCTTTCATTGCATTTCTATATGCGATATCAGTCATTTTATCAGTAAATTCATTTAATACATCAAAGGCTTTTGCTAATCCTAAATTTTCAATTACTCCTCGAAAACTTGAGAAGAATTTTGATGGTCGTGGAATTTCACGTTTTTGAATCATATCCCAAACAGAATTAGACCATTTTATTAATTCTTCAACATCAACATAATCTTCCAGGTTTTGCCATTCATTATCTGCTCCAATCGGAACTAAAGTGGCAAATCCACAATCATCATGAGCAGAAATAGCCCACCCAGGAAGATCGGAGAACCATATAAGTAACTGAGTTAATTTACTTGATGCGGCTAATGGATAAAATTTATCTACAACTCCGTTTGTAACCTTCTTGATCTCTAATGTTAAATCACTACTAGTGTATCTAAGGTTCATTAAATCTTCTAAGGTAATACGTCCACAGAGCGAAACAGGTTGAAAAACAATTCCTGCAATAACATCATTATTATCTCGTGCAAATTCCAAAATATGCTGAACTTCGTGGTCATTTACACCTTTAGCAACCGTGCACACGAGCATTATACCGTCAAGTCCAGCTTCCCTACAATTTTCGATGACTTTCTTTTTCAATTTTGATAAATCCATTCCACGAATTTTTTTATAGGTTTCTGGATCCTCTCCATCATATGATAAATAAATGGCTCCACAATCTGCTTCTTTTAATTGTTGGCAAAACTCT
>JAUWOE010000104.1 GCA_030612265.1 Promethearchaeum sp. | reverse complement strand
CTTGAATAATGAAGATGTTTTAATAGTAAAATGTGATCATCCGCCTGCAGCAACAAGTACAATTCCATATGCTATGAAAAAAGCCAATTATCCTTGTGAAACCAGAAAGTTGGAACCCGGTTTATGGGAATTAACGATTACAAAGAAATAGATAACCAAGTTGGATAATCAAAGATTATTGTTGACAATAGGTATCATGTTGAAATTATAAAAAAAAGGTCAAACGTGAGGGCTTAATTTTTCAATCAAAATCAAAAAACAGCTTTAGTCCTTCGCTTTGAATAAACCCAAAATTGTTTATCAGAAGATTGAGGAGTTCCAATAATTCTTGACCTCGTTTCAGGGTTTTTTCATCAGTTTTAATATATTTATATTTTGGCGTTCCCGCTCTTGCCTTTTTCTTTAGAAATAATTGGTTTAATATTTCTTCTAGTGTTATACCTTTCACGGTGGAATTTGTATCGAAGAATAGTGAAAAGATAACTTCTTTTTCCAGATCGTTTTCGACAAGTGCGTTAATTATCATCTGAATCCTATTTAGCAGTACTGTTTTTTGAAGTAAGGTTTCTTTTCTTTTCTTTTCGATTGTGGTTATTTCTTTTTCAACTGTGTGTAGTTGTTGACCCAAAGCTTTTAACGCAAAATTTAAGTGGGTATAATCAATTCGAGATTTGGAGGAAGAAGTAATTGCTGTTTTCGGATCATGATTTAAAATATCCATTGCATTTGCTAAATCTAATGGAGAATTTTCACATTGCAATGAGAAATAATTTGGTGTTAAATCTATTTTGGAAAAAATTGCTATTTGGTTAGAAATTTGGTAATAATTTTTTTTTTGGTCGATATGTGAGAGTGATATTTCAATTATTCCAAATTCGATCAGTTTATCTAAGTGCTTCTTTATGGCCTGTTTTGAAACCCCGAGATCAATGGCGAGATCTGAAGCATATCGTGGGAATTTAGCCAGTTTGGAAAGAATTTTTCTCCTAATGTCGTTTCCAATTAACTCAAAGAATAATTCATCATTAAATGAACCATTATTACGAAACATCTTTTTTCTTTTTGTAGAAATTACCATTGGGACAGTTTGCCCATGTTTTATTTCTTTACTATCCGTTTTTATTCCTGTTTTTTTTTTAGCCATATTATTGACCTAAATTAATCAATTAAAATTAAATTTACCTTCACATATATAGATCCTTTGAAAGAGCTCCTTCTAACTTCTGGTAAGCCTTCTCAGAACGCATTGACGAATTAATTACAGTCTTAATAGCAGTATCAAAGTGAATTTTTTTAATTTTCACAGAGTCTTTATCTTCATCTGATATATCCTTAAAATTTCCCTTTGATATGTAATCACGTATTGCAGTTTGAACCGCTTCTTTGCACAAGGATTCAATATCCGCTCCGGTTTTTCCTTCCATATCAGATACCAATGATTTTATGTCAATATCACTGTCTAATGGAAGTCCACGTAAGTGAATTTTAAATATTTTCTCTCGAATTTCTTTATTTGGTAAGCCGATTTGAATCTGTTTTTCGAATCTTCCAGCGCGAATTAGGGCAGGATCAAGAATATCTGGGCGATTAGTTGCTGCGACTAGAACTACATCTTTCAAGCTATTCAACCCATCAATTTCGATTAGCAATTGTGAAACAATTCGTTCGGTAACTTGATTACCACTACCATTGCTTCTCCCCCTTGCTGGTGCAATCGCATCTAATTCATCCATAAAAATTATGCAAGGCGCTGCTGTTCTGGCTTTATGGAATGTCTCTCTTACTTTTTTCTCACTTTCCCCAACCCATTTTGAGAGAAATTCAGGGCCTCTTACAGAAATAAAATTAATTTCGGACTCGTGTGCTAAAGCTTTTGCTAATAGTGTTTTTCCAGTTCCAGGTAATCCATAAAGCAAAATTCCTTTTACCGGTTTTGCATTAAAGTATTTGTGAATATTTGGGTATTTTAAAGGCCATTCGACTGCTTCCTGCAATGCTTGTTTTGCATCATCTAATCCTCCAACATCATCCCAAGTTTCTGTGGGGGTAGATATTAAGACTTCTCGTAATGCTGAAGGTTCAATGTTAGCTAAAGCGTGCTCAAAATCATCTTGTGTTATAATTAATTTTTCTAAAACTTCAGGAGAAATGACTTCTTCATCCAAATTTATATCGGGTAGAATCCGACGTAGTGCTATCATTCCCGCTTCCTTTGATAATGCTTGAAGATCTGCTCCAACAAATCCATGAGTTTTTTGTGAGAGAAATTTTAAATCAACATCATCTCTAATAGCCATACCCCGTGTGTGAATCTGAAGAATTTCGAGGCGCCCATTTTTATCTGGAACACCAATTTCAATCTCACGATCAAACCGCCCAGGTCTTCGTAATGCTTCATCAATAGAGTTAACGCGATTTGTAGCTCCAATGACAACAACATTTTCTCTTGCATCCAAACCGTCCATAAGT
This sequence comes from Promethearchaeum sp., assembly GCA_030612265.1. Taxonomy (GTDB): domain Archaea; phylum Asgardarchaeota; class Lokiarchaeia; order Sigyniarchaeales; family Promethearchaeaceae; genus Promethearchaeum. The sequence goes on along the minus strand of JAUWOE010000104.1, from coordinate 10,572 downwards.
GACAATAATTGGGCAACAACACGCCTTTCAACCTCTCCTTGAACTTCTTCACGTTTTGGACTGATGCTGTCTATTTCATCAATGAATATTATTGCAGGCGCATTTTCTTGTGCTTCTTTAAAGACCCTGCGTAAATTTTCTTCAGATTGACCGTAAAACTTACTCATTATCTCCGGACCGCTCAATGTGATAAAATGTGCATCTGTTTCATTAGCAACTGCTCTTGCCAATAATGTTTTTCCCGTTCCTGGAGGGCCATGGAGCAGTAATCCTTTCGGTGGCTGAATTCCTAAACGATTGAATAATTCTGGATGGCGTAAGGGTAATTCTATCATTTCTCTGGTTTTTTGAATAGCATCTGCAAGACCGCCTAGATCTTCATAAGTTGTTCTTGGAATCACTCTTTCAAGTTCTTTACTATCTACGGGTATCTTAAGAATTTCAACTTGTGTATGTATGCTAATTTGCACCACATTTTTTTTGGGAGTAAATCCCTTTACAACGAAAAATATTGGACCACTCATGACATCAAAACTTATTATATCACCTTGCATAACCATACGGTTTTCGAGCACTTCAGCAAAGATATTTGCATTTCTAACACTAACTGGCCTATCTAATGGAGCAAATTGCATAGTTTGAGCTGGATGTACATCAATTTTCCTGATTATCACTCTTTCATCAATGCTTGCCTTCAAGTTTAACCGAAGTGAGCCATCAATCCTTATTTTTCCGGAATCTGTATCCTCTGAATACCCATGCATAACTAAAGCTGCAGTTTTTTTATCATTAGCGGGATTTTTTAATATTATTCCATCACCCGCGTGTAAATCTAATTTCTTTTGAATTAAAGGGTCTAACCGTGCATAACCACGACCAGCATCACGTCGTCTCGAGTCAGATATTCTTGCATAAACTTCATTTTCTTTATTTGGGTTTGGCATTCTATAATTCTCCTTTTCTCAATTTTTTATGTAATCTTATTATTCTAATTAAATTTTGATGATTTGTATCTAAATTTGAACTTATTTTTTTCTCTATTTATTTATTTCTATCTTAGTTTTGGGTGCTTTTTTAATCTTCTTTAGAAAAACTTCTAGGATTCCATCATAATAAGTTGCTCGCGAGCGGATAGGATCTATTTCCGATTGCAATTGAATTGTTCGGTAGTAATGTGATTTATTTCTAGTTCCAAGTCCATAAATATCTACATCCCATGGAGAAGCTAGTAGTTCTATGTCATCTTCTTGCATTCCTGGAATTTCTACAATAATTACTAATTCTTCTTCATTTTCAAAAAAATCAATGAATGGTTTATTATCTGCGGATTTGTAATAAACATGATTTCTTTCAACAAAATCGAGTGCATGAAGAAATTCTTTCAGTGTTATTGGGTCAATCTCGCTCTCATCTTCAATATTGAATCTGTTCTTAGATCCTGGATTATATGAAATATTAAATGCCCATGCTCTTTTCCCATGTGGATAAACGCGGTATAAATCCTTTCTTACTTGAGCCTCTTCTTTAGTTAAATTTTCCTTTTTGATTGGTTCGAAATAATAATCGAATCTTTTGCCGCTTGTTTGATCATTAAATATCCTGTTTAAATTATTTGCGATTTTTTCCTGTAATTCTTGACTCACAAAATAACTCCAACTCCAATCGGGCATAAGTTTTTCACGTTTAAGCATTTTATTTTCCAAAAATACTTTTGGAATCTACAAAAAAAAGTTAAACAAAAATACTATTTAAATAAATGTAAAAAAATCATTTTGATTATTTAATTAATCAATTTGCAATTTCTTTTTTTTCTTTTTGCTTCTAGCAATTTTTACCAACTCAATATCTAAAATTCCATTTAAATACCTGGCTTTAGCGATGTTATTATTTACTGCAACAGGTAATATGATTTTTTTATGATGGCGAGGTGTGCTAATTTCAATCTCATTAGCAGATGCTTGCAATTGGATATCTCTTTTATTAACACCGGGGAGTTCAATTATGATTTTGAGTTTTTCTCCTTCATCAAATATATCGAAGAATATATCTTTTAGCGTGTTTTCTTTATTTTTATGTGAGATTTCTGTTATTTTACTTGGAATTTTCTTATTCTTGCGAAATGCATCCGAATTGTTTAAGAATGATTGATTTGGAATATGGAATTCTCCAAAATTTGAAAATTTGGATTGGAAATCCATCATATGTTCTTCAAGTTTTTTAAGTAGTTCTGGATTTACGTCCTTTCCATTAATTTTTAATTTTGGTTTATCCATTTCGCTATTAAATGTGTATGACATCGAAAAATCATTAGGATTTTCTATCGAATTAGAATATTCCTCCAATATCTTTCTAATTATATCAAATAAATTTTCCATTTTTTTTTCTCCTATAAATAAGACAACTTTTTGTTAACCTTATATTTAATATAAGAAATTTCAATTATTTAAATGTTTGGAGTTCTAAGAAGAGTGTTCATATCAAAAAGTCACCCTCAATGCTTAAAAAACTAGAAGATAATTAATTAATCATGTCGAATATCACTCGAATAAATAAAATGTTGTTCCAAATAGAAAATATTGTTTTAATTGTAATTAATGCTATTTTAGCTATTTACAATCCACTTGACACTTTTTCATTTGGACATTTAATAATTAGAAACGTTTCTCAAATTTTTCAAATAGTAATTGCACTAATTTCACTGATTTCTTTAATAAATTCACTTCAATTTTCAAAAACAAAGAAATCGATTAATATGTATCCAGCATTAGAGATTTTTAATTTGAGTATACATATTCTATTGATCCTTTTTATTCCGTTTTTATCAATGGGTCTATATTTGAGGATTAAACCATTTTATATATCAACTTCTTGTTTGCTTTGCTCAAAATTCATGTTACGAACTTTAATCGCTACTCTGATTTCCTTTATTATCTCGATTCATAAGATAATTTTCACAAAAAAAATGAGAAATTCTGGAATGAGTCAGGATGAAGATGATTTTAAGAAACAAATCATAAATTTGTCAACTTTCATTTTATTGACTAACATGTTTATCGCAATTTTATCTCCGCAACTATTATATTTAGTAGAAAATGATACAGATTTTAATTTTCCTCATATTTTTCCAATAAATTGTGTGTTATCATCAATTATCCAAGTAGTTCTGATTTTATTCATACATAAGATAACTAAAGAAAATAAAGAAAATAAAGAAAATAAAGAAAGTAAAGAGACCAAGAAACCCAATAATCTAAAAAAATCCATGAATTCGATGGTTGTTTTTATTTGCGAATCTCTTGTAATAATTACCCAATTCATTACAGGCATAATTCTTATAATTGTGATCTTTAAAAATTTAATAAGCATTGTGAGTCTTATATTAATTGGGTTTGGAGTAATCGCCTCGTTAACTCTATCGATTAGAAAAATATACATAACTATCAGGCATAATAAAGATAATTAAATAAATGAAAGAAAACCAACAAAGGTAAATTGATATTAAATGAATCCAGAAATAAATTTAATTGATAATGTAGGTAAATTGAAAAATAAAGTAAGGATTCTATTTTTTCTACAATATTTTCTTTCGATCACGCTTTTTATCCTGGCTTATATTATTTTTTCATATTCTCAAAGTATATTCGCCCCAAAAATTTATAATCTCCCCATTTCCTTCGTAATTCTTACGGGGATTTCACTAATGATTGGAACATTAGCTATACATTCCAAATCAAAGAATCCTTTATTAAATCAAAATAGATATTTACTATATAATCAAATTCTTAATCAACCTGGAATCCATTTTAGCGGTCTTGCAAAAAATCTTCACATGAGTAATGGGCAAATTCAATGGCATATTAGGATACTGGAAAATAATCGGCTCATTGTTAGAAAGAAACAAGGGCAATATCTTCTATTTTTTCCCTATATTAAAAATCGGCATAACCTAAATGATCTTGAATTGAAATATGTTATTAAAAATAATATTCAAAGAAAAATACTAAATGAAATCCAAGATACCCCGGGTCTTAATCAAAAAAATATAAGACAAAAACTAGATCTTTCGCAGAGTAAAGTTGCATATCATTTGCATAAACTAATCATTCTTGACTTTATTGGTGTTAAGATATTAGGAAAATCAAAGAAATATTACCCTATAAATAAAATGGAAGATAATATAAATTAAAATTTGGCTCCCATATCATTTTATAATAATTCAAAATTTAATGAATTATGAAAAATAGTGATGAGAGTGAAAACATGTTCAAGATCGGTCAAAATTTTAAATCTCAGAAAAAAATCTCTCGAAATTCTTTTCAAGCATATCTGTTTTTCTGGACTGGACAGTTGTTCTCAATATTAGGTTCAAACATAGTCAGTTTCGTTATAATTTGGACGATAACAGATCTTGCCCCGAGAAATAACACTGTGTTATCCATCGCAGCATTTCTAGCATTTCTTCCATTTGTAATTTTCGTCCCAGTTGCTGGTGTCATTGCAGATAAGTGGAATAAGAAATCTCTTATTCTAATTGCCGATTCTTTGCAGGCTTTCTTAACACTCCTTTATATTATTATTTTTGCTATTGGAGATCTTCAAATATGGCATATTTATGTAATTGGTTTCCTTAGAGGAACTTGTGCTGCATTTCATGAACCCGTATCGTTCTCTGTGCTTTCAATTATGGTTCCGAAGGATAAACTATCGCGTATGAATGGTATGAATGCTTTATTTACTTCGATGGTTAGGATAATCGCACCTGTTATTGCAGGATTTTTGATGGCAATTATGGATAATGTTTGGATTTTATCTGTTGATATTTTTACATTTTTAATAGCACTTATCCCAATCCTTTTCATAGTTATTCCAGATGTTTCAAAATCAAATGTAAAAGATGAATTAAAAGAAGAAAGTGGTTCAAACGGCAATGATGGTTCGTTTTTGGCTCATATAAAAGAGGGTTTTCATGCTATTCGAAATATTTCTGGTTTGATGACTGTTATGCTTATGGCAACGCTTTCAAACTTCTTCTTCCAACCGTTGAACGCTCTATTACCTAATTTTATTCGTTATGAACATGGTGGTGGTAAAGAAGAATTGGCATATTTTTTAGTATTTCTTCAATCGGGCATGTTTGTCGGTGCAATTATAATGTCTCTTAAAAAGAAGTGGAATCATATAGCATTAGTTACTATTTCTGGGCTTTTTCTATCTTCAATTGGTTTTATAGCTATTGGATTGGTTCCTCCTGGTAATTTCATTTTGTTATATATTATTGCCGCTTTATTTTTACTCTTAAATCCAATTGTGAATGGTCTCTTTCAAACAATGATACAATTAATGATTCCTCCAGAGAAAATGGGTCGCGTAATCAGTGTTTTAATCACAATGAGCGCGTTTGCTAGTCCTTTGGGATTGATACTCGCAGGACCCGCAGCGGATTTATTGGGATCAATTTCATTGCTCTATATTATATGTGGAATTTTGAGTGGAGTAGTATTAATTTTTACGATTTTTAGAAAATCTGTTTTGAACTTACTAAAGGAAGGTCAAAGGCTTCAAGATGAAGCGATGAAGATAAAAACATCTGAATAATCTTTTTGTTTTAAATTGGAACGTTGATTTTTTTTATAAATATCTTATGTAAAGCATGATCCAAATGATCGAGTTAAAAGTTCCATGAGCAACAATTGACACAATTAAATCTCCTTTTTGAAAAATCGTGATCAAGGAAAGTAGGACCCCGAATGCAAAATAATATAACCAAAATGTTAGAAAGGTTGACCATGGAACAATACCTGGGAAAACATGATAGAGCATGAAGAGAGCGCTACTTAGAATTACACCTAAAACTTTATTTTTATGATTGAATTCCTTTAGTAAAACGCCCCGGAAGCAAAATTCTTCAGCAAAAGCGACGGTTATAAAGATAACAATAACTCCAACAATTATAAGTGTCCAAATTAAAAGGGGATCTGGTGGAGGTGGAGGTGGTGTGGTGTTAACTGAGCCCTCTAATGCAGTATCGTAATATTCATCGCCTTTAGTATCGACAACAACTTTTTTAATTGTAAATGCAAGCAGTCCACCGAAATAGTAAAAAAAAACTCCGATGAAAATTCCCATTATAATATCCGCCACTCTAAACCAAAAATTTCTGTGAAGCATTTCGTTAGGGATAATTCGGTGGCGGAATTCGTATTTTAAGTCCTTTTTTTGTAATTTAAATACAATCATGGGAATAGCAATGAAGATTAATTCGGCGGCACAAAAAAGAAAATAAGAGCCAGCTGAAGATGCAATATCTAATCCCATTATCATAAGGAAGAATAGAATTCTAAACGTTTAAATGTTGGTTTAATTGTGGTTAATGAATTCATTTCTAATTTCATTTTGAGGATTTATCCTTGATAAAATTGTATTCTTAGACTGAAATCCATTTGGACCCTTTTCTTCAATTAGAAAAGAAGAACCTGCGCTAGCGATTCGAATAATTTCTGAGATTTTTTTATAGGTTCTTTCCTCAGGTAGCAATTTTGATAACTCTAAAAGTAGAATAGCCATAAAACAATCACCCGCTCCTGTTTCATCTTCACGTCTCTTTGGGCAGTATGCATTAAAATGTACAACGGGATGTCCTGGGGCTGAAAAATACAAACCTTTATCACCGAGCGTTGTAAAAATATATGCACCTGTTTCTCCTAACAGTTCAGTCGATTCAATTAACTCGTTTTGAGTATGTTCCGTTACTGCTAAAGCTTCTTTATCGCTTGCTTTAAAAAACATTCTGGATCCGAATTTTTGAAGCATTTTGAAAATTAAGGGTCTAATCGTGCTATTTTTTTTCATTATTAAATTTCCCTCTTTATCAAAATCGCGAATTAATCCTTGCACATCAATTCCAATGATAGAATTGTTTGTGATACTATGATCGGCTAACTTATGAAGGAAATCAGATGAAAATTCATCAGCAATTGGTGTGAGGTGAACGGCTTTTGCAGGAAAGAAATCAATTGGAAATTCAATATCTTTAATCTCGAAATCTCTTGCTTTCGATATTAATCGTAAGTTTCTTCCAGTCTCATGATAATCTATTAAATATTTGGTAGTTTCCTTTCCATCTCTGATAATTCCCCTAAGATCAATCTTTGTATCTTTAAAAATTGAGAAATTCTCTTCATCAAATTTTTTTCCTACGATTGATATGATCCCAATATTTGCTTTAGGATTATAATGATATGCGGAAAGACTTCCATAGGTAACTCCTCCACCAAGCGATTGGGATTTAGATCTTCGGTTTCTAACGATAATATTATCCAACGCAAAATGCCCGATAAATACAATATCTTTTTTCCAATCTTTCAACTTATTTCAGATATGTTTTTTAATATATTTAATTTATTTTCTTTTTGAGGAGAAATAATTATGACATTAACAAGAAAACCGGCTGTTGCGGGTACTTTTTACCCCAGAATGGAAAGAGATATTATAAATTTAATTGATGAATGCTTTTTAGATGAAAATTTTGGTATTGGAAAGAAACTTACTATTGAAAACACAAAAGATGGTCCAAGAAAAGTTTTAGGTGGTGTTTCTCCACACGCGGGATACGTTTATAGTGCCCCTTGTGCAATTCATACAATTCAGGAGATATTTCGAGAAGGGGCTCCTGATACTATTATCATTTTAGGAACACAGCACACAGGTTATGATAAAATAGGACTAATGAAGGCTGGAAATTGGAAAACTCCATTAGGTGATTTAGAGATAGATTCTGCTGTTAGTTCTGAATTACTAAAAGAATCACCTAATATAATTGAAGATGACTCTGCGTTTTTTGGTTTTCCTCACCATCGTGAGCATAATATCGAGGTTCAACTCCCTTTAATTCAATACGCTGCAAAAAAAGCAAAAAAAGAAATAAAAATTGTTCCGATTAAAGTGGGACGGATGGAGAAGAATATTTTACAAGAACTTGGGAAAGCTATCGCTAATGCAATACAAAAAAACCAAAATAAAGATATTGCAATTATCGCATCATCTGATATGACCCATTATCAACCTAGAAATCCCCACAAACCTGAAACTGAGATAAAAACCGTCCAAAAAATTCGTGATCAAGCAGTAATTGATGCTTTTGAGGAATTTAATTGGGAGAAAACGCTATCAAAAGCAAATGAAACAAGTGTATGTGGACCACAAACGATTGCCACCTTGATGATTGCTGCCAAAGAGCTTGGTTATAATTCTGCTAAAGGATTAAAATACTACACGAGTTTTGAAAAAATGGGTAAACGCACTCCTTGTGATTATTCAGTTGGGTATTTTGCGGGGGTATTATTTAAAAAATAAGAATCTATCATAATTAATTACATCTTTTAACACGCAAACCTTTTTTTCACTATGGAAATTATAGTTATAATTTTCATAGGCTCATTTTTTCATGCATTCTCGTTATTAAGTTAAATTGAAAAAAGATAATAAAAAAAGACCCCTAACCATACCAGCAGTTAGATGCAAATGTTAATTATTAATTTTACTTCTATTTTAATTTAATTTAATTAGATTTTGATATCCATCCATTATATCATCTAATTCAAGTGTAGAAGGAAATCCCAATAATATCATTTCATCTAATAAGTCAGAAATTGACATATCTACCATAGATGCTGCTTTTCCAATAGATATTCTTCCCGCTAAATATTCTTTAATTGCGTTCATAAAAATTCCATCAAAAATTAATTGGCGGATACTTTCTGATTTTTCTATATGAAATTCTTCTATATATTTGTTAATTAAGTGATGTAATTTTTTATCTAATCTCACTGATAAAATATCACCCATCTTTTATTTTACCTCCTTTATTTTTTTTCTTTTCTTGAGCTTTTAATTGAAGTTGGAATTCCTACTTGTGTTTTATGAACCTTTTTTATCGATTTTTTGACTAAATCATCATCTTCTTTATTGTAACCAGGTGGATAATTAAAATAATGTAATTTGTTTAATTGCCAATCTCTTATAATTCTTTTATAAACTTCAATTTCATTTACATTTCCACCTGATACTAATGGTCCATGTTTTTTACCAATTATTTCTATTAGTTCTTCAAGACCATCTGATTCTTTGGTTTTAACATTGTACAATTCTTCAAATTTTGAAACTGGAAGTAATTCATAGAGAGCTTCAACAACAGCTAATGGATCCTTTACTTTATCTGCAACCATGCAAGCTTTTAAAGCAATTTCGGTCTCATTTGTCTCATCAATTGGAATAACACCTGGTGTGTCTATGAGGTAGATATTATTTGTTAATTTAATCTTCTTAATCGCTCTTGTAAAACCCGCACTAGAAGAAATTCCTACTTTTTTCCTATTTTTAGTTAACGCTTGGATTAATGAGGACTTTCCTGTATTGGGATATCCAACAATTAAGATATTTTGATTGCCTTTTTTACCTAAATCTCGTAATCTATTAAAGAGAAACTTTGTTCCATTGTAATATTTCGCACTGGTCGAATATATTTCATAATTTTTTTGATTAAAATATTTCACCCACTCATTAAATATATCTTTCGGGACCAAATCTTTTTTATTTAGAACAAGGATTAACTCAATTTGGGGCCTATTTTGTTGAATGAATTTTTCTATCACATGGTTATGTGTTCCCAGTGGATTGCGCGCATCTAATATTTCCAGAACAACATCGGTATCACTAATAACAGCTTTAAATACATCCTGCCAATGTTGTTCCGTTTTCATTTTGAGCACCCGTTTAAATAAATTTAATGTTTTATTAATGGTATCCTTGTTTTCTTCCCCACTTTACGATTTTTCAGTCCGATGTATTCTGAGAAGTGAAAAGCAAAAAAGAAAATATATCCGAATAAAAAATACCAATAATTTATAGCAAATACGAAAAGAGCAATAAACATTGATATTCCAATTATAATTTCAAGAAAAATCATTAATTTCGATGAATAATACCTTTGAACAAAGAAAAATTGCCGATTTTCTTTATCATTTATGATATGTGATAAATCAACTCGTTCTTCAGGGCTTAATAATATGCGTAATCCGAACATTTTTTTATTGTAGAAAAAATTTGTTCCCCAATCTATTAAATCGATTAGAATATGACAAAAATATGCAATTCCGCCCATTAATACCCAAATTTCATTTAAAATTAGTCCAATTATTATAATAATTAGTGATATGTAAATCGAGTGGGTGATTAACATTCGATGGTTGTGATCTTTAGCGTATTTTTTAAAAATAATATCAAAATCTGATATAAAACCACATAAAACTATGAAGGAGAAAGTAAAAAAGTTCAATTGGATGAAATAATGTGTTACAGAAGCAAAAATTAATCCGATCCCGAAATGGACGTTAATATGCATGTTCTTTTAATTATTTTAATTATTTTAATTATTTACTGAGGAGCATTTAAGTTATGGAATTTGAACAATTTCTGGAAAAAAATGAAGAAATAAGTAATGATCGAATAAAAAAATTACATGGTCTTGCTAAAAAAATCTGGAATAGGCAAAAAATAACTCCCATTGATCTCCAT
>JAUWOE010000118.1 GCA_030612265.1 Promethearchaeum sp. | reverse complement strand
ACTAAATTTAGGAAATAATAAATTAACCTCTCTCCCCGAGAGTATTGGGAACCTAACCTCACTTACAGAACTCGGTTTAGAGTATATTAAGTTACCCGCTCTCCCCGCACCTATTGGAAATTTACCTTTTTTAGTGAATTTATTTTCCCAATACTTTCGGGTAGAGAGGTCAACTGATTACTCCATAAATTAAACTCTGTGAGGGAAGTTAGTTTCCCAATACTTTCGGGAAGAGAGGTCAACTGATTACTCCATAAATTAAACTCTGTGAGGGAAGTTAGTTTTCCAATTCCCTCTAGGAGAGAGGTTAAATAATTACCCCCTAAATTTAACTCTGTGAGTGAAGTTAGTTTCCCAACGCTCTCGGGGAGAGAGGTTAAATAATTACCAGCTAAAATTAACTCTGTGAGTGAAGTTAGATTTCCAATAGTTTTGCAGAGAGAGGTTAACTTATTATTCCATAAATTTAGCTTTGTAAGTGAAGTTAGTTTCCCAATACTCTCAGGGAGTGAGGTTAGTAGATTAGCACCTAGATTAAGATTTATTAAAAAACTAGAGTTAGAAAAGAATTGGTTCCAAATTTCCTCAGAAAGCAATTCATATTTTGAAATTTTAATTGATTTTAAGCGAAATTGAAAAGATTGATATTTTAAATCGAAAACACCATCCTTAGTCGCTTGAATTATTAATTGAGCTAGACGGGCATGAGAAATTCGATAAGATTTATTTTTTATGTTTTTCTGGATAAGTCCAATTTCCATGAGTTTCTCAAAAATACTCCCAATTTTTACACTCTTTGAATGAAAATCTTTTTTTCTGACAGATTTATCAAATAAAGAGCTATAACAAACAGCTAGAAATGTGCTTATATATGGCTCTTTTACATCATTATCTGTGTCATCAGTCCAGCCTAAAGACTTAAAAAATGACTCTATTTTTCCTTTAATCCATTTATGAACAGTTCTAATAATACCTGATGAATTAGGACCTCCATATAATAGAGCATATCCTAGAAATACAAAGTTTCCATGAAAGATTTCATATAAATTCTTGAGTTGTTCGAGATTAAATTTTTTTTCTTTGAGTTTTATCCTATTATATTTTTGAATTAGTGTAATTTCTGCTCGTTTTACAGCATCTTGGAATTTTTTTAAAGAGAAATTAATTTCATTATCACCAAATAGCAATAAAAAGTATCTAGATTGCTTAAATCTATTTTCTTGAAGGAGTGTCGATATAGAAAGTCTGGAAGTAGCGATTAATTGAATCTTTTTATGTAGAACATTTTTTATGAGAGCATTTAATGAAGTAATATCATCTGCAGAATATGTATGAAGATCATCAATTAAAATAATCCAAGGTATTAGACTCCGCTCTAAAATTTTAGATTTTTCAGAAATCGTCTTAAAAATTTTTGATCCTCTTTCAATGATCATAATATGATGAGATTTCTTCTTCTCTTTAAGAAAAATTTTTGCTTGTGTTGTTTTAGATGATCCTGAATCCCCTATTAAACATAAGTTCTTCCCATCATCAAATTTATTACAAATTTCATCCATAACATCATCGATACGAATCACACAGTCAGGAATGTCTTGATCCCATACAAGACCGACTTTTAAACTTTCGAACCCTCGAAAGAATTTCGACGAAAAATTAGGGTACATTAATTGATTGTAGTTATCCAATTCATGCTCTCTCAACAACCGCGATATTAATGCATAAGGACAAGATTCCCATATGATTAAACGATCCCAATCAATAAATTGTATTTTATTGTTTTTGAAATAGGAAAGAAATTGATCAACAGACAGAATAAGATTATTAGACTTTTGAGAAGTTTTAGTATTTTTTTTCGGAGATTTTGTAGTAATCAATTGTTCATTAATTAAATTGTCGATACAGTTTTCAATTATTTCTTCTATACAAATTTCTTCTAAAGGACAAGAATCCTTAAGATAATTTTGAATAAACAGCACTATACTTTTCTGTGTACACTCATATGATGGTTTTTCAGAAGCATTATTTTTCCAATTTGATAGAAAAGCATAAAGAATAAAGGAATTAATATAGTTGCATAAATTTTCTTTTTTATTTTCCCTCTGTGAGATTATTTTAAAAAAGAATGATAATATAAGATCTTTCGATATATCTGTCTTAATTTTTTTCTTTATTTTTTCAGGAATAGTGTCAGTAAGGGTTGTGGAATCAGAATATTTAGAGATCTTCAAAAAATCATCTTGATCATTTTTAGGTATAGTCATATTTCTAACTTTTTCCTCATGGTTTTTCTTCATTGCGAATAAATCAACAGCTGTAAACTCCTCCCCTTGATTTGCGTCTATAAGACAAGAACAATTAACACAGAGAAAAATTGCATTGTCAATCGTTTCAAGGAATTTTGGACTTATATCTGGTTCTACCCACTCATGACCTCTGGGACCTGTATTAATCGCGGGAAATATATGTGCAATAATGCTTAAATTAGCAACTTTTATTTTGTCTTTTTCCAATGGATATTGTGTGAGTTTACCACATCTGCTACATAGATAGTTAGCTCGTTTGGCAACTGCATTTTTTATCTCTGCTTTGAAATCAAACCGTTTCTTATAATTGATCTTATTTTCAAGCATTTTCTTTCTGAAGTCCTTTAGAGAGTAGTTTTTGAAAATATTGTCTACAAATAAGCTATCTCTTTTTGTTTCAAGCCCATATATTTTTTTTATTTTTGCTTTATTTTTTGCAGAGAAAAGAGAATACTCATAGCTTATTAGTTTTTTCTCATCCATTTAAAATACCTTATTATGTACTACATTATTGAGGGTCCTTCTTAAAAATTTTTATAAAAGAAACAATAAATTCAAAGAAGTGAGATGAATTGTTATAAAAGAGGTAAAATCAAATAATAATATTAAAACTTCAGAAAAAACTAATTTTCTATTAAAAATTATTTTGAAAGTAAATAAAATGTATTCGTTTCTTTTTTGAGAAACTCTTGCAAACTTATAGCTTTTGCATCCCTTACAACTTTTTTATCTTTGTTTTCATAATTGATTAAACTTCTTGAGATAATTTGATGATTTATGTAAACATCATTTATATTATTTAATTTTAAGATATTATTATCAAATTTTATTACTTGCCCCACAAAAATAAATAATCCCTTTCTTAACTTAATTTTATCACCTTTGGGTAATTCAGATAAAATTACTAGTCTCATAATTTGAGGATAAAATGGCCTAAAAGAATATGTTGGGATTGCAGAATAAGATCTCATGTTCATAAAAAAATTTTCTATATGACCAAATTCGTGAATTCTAAAATCAGATATATTTGAGAAATTGTCTATATCTAATCTCAATTCCTTCAATGGTCCAAAGAATTGAGAAGTTTTGAAATCTTGTATTTCTTTTGCCTTGATATTTAGAATTTCAATTCTTCCAGATATACATAAAGTTAAGGGTTTATTATTGTTATAAATTAATGTAATCCCCTTCCGATTAATATTTTCAGAATAGGATTTGATATATATCATTATCTTTCCCAATATCATCTGTATAAATATTAATTTGCTTGAAATGATGTTCTTCCTTTAATTTAGATGGAATTTTATGAATATGAGGATTATAATATAAAATTTCATTGCAATGAGATGCTTCGAATAACACAGGTAAATGATCATTTAAATTGAATATATGTATCGTTGAATAAAGGGAAGTATTATTGAAAATATTAGGAATTTTGCAATTCGGAGCACATCGAATTTTAATCCACGAATTTAAAGATTCAATAGATAATTCAGATTTGAATATATCCAGATCATGCCCAGACATAAGAATTTTTTTTATTTTTGGAAATTTTTGTAAATTTTCTGGAATGGTTACTAGTTGAGGATTATTGATATAAATATACTCTAAATTGTATAATTTTTCAAGAGCTTTTGGAAAAGTTAATTTATTATTTAACCCACGAATTTGAATTTGATATTTTGATTCTTGATTAGGGAATTTCTGAGAAAATATATTATTATTATTAACCGTAAAAATTAATCCAGTAAAATGAACTAGTTCTCCAATTAATTCAGGAATATTTCGTGATCCGGCCAAATCAATACGAAAATGTTCAACTTTTTTGCAATTCATTGATGTTGATTCCAATATGCATGTATTTTTGACATAGGCTTCACAAGAAAAGGAACACTGAAATGCATAAACGCGAAATGTTTGAAGAAACTATTATTCCTATGGTTTTTCCTAAAGATACCACTAACCAGTATTTGTATGATAGTTATTTTCGATTTACTTGGAAATTAATAAAGGCACAACATCAAAAATTTTTAACTTCAGACAATCCAATCATTCTCTACAGTAATCTTGAGCGACCAAAAATACCAAAGGATTTAATTAAAAAATTTAAACAAGAAAATGCAGAGGGATTAGGAACTATAAGATATAGGGGTTTGGCAGAAAAAGGGATTCAATTATATTTCCCAATATCACCCGATTTATGTTTATTATTTTATGATCCTCATGAAAATCAGAAATTATTAAATACTATTCAAATAAATGAACAGATTCTAATTCAATGTTATGAAGCAGTGGTATCATCAGTTAATTGTGAAAAAATAATTCAAAGATTTTTAAAAAGAAAATATAATGAGAGAAAAGAATACATGAAATATGGAATTGAACAAATTTATGAAGAATATTAAATATAACAACAAAAAGAAATTTATAGAAAATTTTTTGTTTTTACAATCTGTAAATTGAATAAGAAAAGTCTACAATTAAATTGAAGAAATCAACTATACCCAAATGGGAATATGTGAAATTTGATCTTAAAAAATAAAACTATTAACAACTAATTCAGTATTATGTTTGATTCAAAAACACCATTGAATTGTCTCGTATGTAATGAAAATTCTGAATTTAAAAATTGGAAGCATGAATCCAGTGCTTCTTATATCGGTAAAGCAAACATGAGTTATTGGATTTGCCCTAATTGTGGTGTCTTAGTCCAATTTACTGAACAAAATAAGGAAAAATGGATTTCAAAAGAATAATAGGGAATTACAATGACTTTGATTGGCCTTTTTGTATATAACAATTACGTTACGATTATATCTGATATACTTCTTAGTGGAAATCCTCGATTTAATGATCCCATAGCTATTCCTTCAATTGGGGATAGATGTAATAAGGAAGATTCGGTTTTTATTGATAATCTTGAGAAAATATATATGTTTTCATCCAAATCCTTGATTGGTTTTGCAGGGAATCCTTTTCATGCCCAAGAATGTATTAAAGAGATACAGCTTTTGAATGATTTGAATAATCTTAATGCAATTAATGAGATAATAAAGAAATATAAGGAAAAAGGGCGATTCGATTGCATATATGTAAATAAGAATGATGGTAAAGTGAATTTGTTAGCTACTTCAGAAATTTTTGAAGATTTCTCGAATTTCAATTATGTTTGTGCAATAGGCACGGGAACATCAAACTTTTTGAAGTATCTAAGAAACATAGATGAGAATTTTAAGAATTATTTGTCTTATCTTCAAGATAAAGAAATATATAATAAAGTAAGTAATATTGAGGTAAGAATTTTCTTAGTATTCCAAGTATTAATTGAATTCTATAAAGATGATTTTATCCAGAATGGAATCTCTCTTCAAAAACGATATGGTGGGTATTATGAACTAATATTAGAATACCAAGACCATTTCAGGAAACTTAGTAATTATCATTTGTGTATCTGGTCTTATCGGAAAAATAATTTAGAGTTAAAGACCAAATATCATTCGATATATAAAGAAAATGGATTATATATAAGTAAATTAGATTTTGTAGGGAAATCCTATACAAAAGAGGAATATAAATTAAAGAAATTAGAAGATTATTATTCAAACTTAGAGAAAGGAAATAATACTAATAATAAAGATTATAACCTTGAATATGATGGTATTTTGAGTATAGTTTTTACATTTAAAGAAAAAAATATAATCTCTAATGTTAAATTTCTAATTGGTTCTAGTTCTTTTGAGAAAAGTATAAAATTAGAGACGATAGATGGAAATGTCATAAAATATGAAATTATGCCTGAATTTAAAAAGCAAATATTGAGTCTAATTTCACTTAGAGAAGATTCCAAACAAAAAACAATACTTGAAGCAAAATAAAGTTAAGATTAACAATTTAATTTTGAAATCCAATAAAGGCGATGGGAAATAAGATATTCAATTATTGGAATATGTGAAAATATTAATTTCTTTGAGATCCAACTATAAATCAAGATGAATAAATTTGAATTGATTATATCAAACCTTCAGAATTATAAAACTGATTTTTATGGAATACATGCACCTCAGCCACACCAGTATTTAGCAATTCGCTTAGTTAAATATCTAAATTCTCAACCCATAGTTGTCTCAGTTATAAAAGATTGGGAGATTAAACAAAGAAAAGATAAAATAAGAGCTAATTTATTTTATGGAAATTTGAAAGATGCTATAATTGAATCTGAATTAATTCCAACAGAATTTCTAAGTCAATTTGTTGAAAGATTTTCACACTTTACATCAAAAATAAAATTTCTATTTCCTGATCGTTTCAAAGATTTTGCGAAAGAATCTAATATTGGACATTCCATTGATTTTGAAAAGCAATTTGAAAAGTTCTTTAATAAACACAATATTCCCGAAAAACAAGATAATCCAATTGAAAATTTTAAATGGTGTATAATAGATATTATAGGATCAAAGGATTATTTAAGTAGTGAACTAAAATGGCTTAGAAGTTCATTAAACTATAATCTTGAGAATCGAGTAGGATACAAGAAAATGCTCGATTTATTTTATTTTTACACTGATCCATTGAAAAGTGCAAAGTTAAATATTTATTTAAACGAAAGAGATTATCTTGAGTCAAGTCTAGGAATTATTGATGCTTTAATACAAGAATTACAATCAAGATCAACTATCAATTATTGGTTAGAACGGTATTGTCAACGTTCACAGCATTTTAACAAATCATTTTTAGCTGAAATACAAAATTCAAAAGGAAAGGAAATAAATGAAGATTTATGTTGTCAGCACTATCTTTTATATCTTTATGATAAAGAGGTTGAATTTACATATAACCAACATAAGCAAGGATTACGACCTGATATAGAATTAACCCATTCAGTTATAGAGGCAAAGTTGATTAGAAAAGATGATTCAGAGTCAAAATTAAAGTCTGAAATTATAAAAGCTATTAGAGAAGTTAATCTCCAGAGTAAAGCACATTCGTCTATTGAAAAATACATCTTGATTTATAATGGAAGTGAAAATTACCTTATTTTAGATGAATTCTACAATGAAATCAATTATATGGTTGTAGATCTTGGTATAGCTCTTTATGATGATTATCCGAGCAAATCTAAGCGTAAGATAATACAAATTAGAGAATTTATTACTGGTGATAACTAATATGAGTAAATTACTTGATAGGAAAAAAAAGTTGAGTGAACTAAAGAACAAATTTATTGAAAATGGTTATGCAAAAGGAATAGAAGACATTGCAGAAGTAAGTTTTACTGAAATTCCGGGATTTACTAAAGATCATTATGATAAATTTGAGTATGAATACACACATTATAGAGGAAAGAATAGATGGGATTTTGTAGATATAATTGGCTGGGATACCATAGATAGGTCAAGTCGAAACAAAATTCTCTTTGCACTACTTGATAAAGGTTTCATTGAAAGGGAAAAGGATTTTACTGCACCAAATACAAAAATCATTATAGAAATTCTAAACCATATTGATGAAATGGATGATAAGATAACTCAAGCTCAAGTAATTCTACAACAACTTGAAAAGAAATTCCCAAATTATAATGTAAAAAAGGTTTTAGACAAAATGAAAAACACATTAGCAAATGGAATCCCAGATATATTGATAGGAAGAGATACTCTAGGAAATAAAATCCTCCCTTCTATTAGCATTACTCAATATGGTAAAGAGATATTGCAAAAATATTACGAAACAATTGATATTTTTACAAATACACCTCATAAACAGGAATTACTTCATGAAAATTATATGGTTTTTGAAATGAAGCAAATGGGAGAATTTAAGGATGCTATTATCAAAATGGGGAGTATTATCGAATATGTGGTTTATATATGGTTAAGTTCAAATTCACATCCTGTTCCATCAGACTTTCAAGGGAAACTCAATTTTATGGAACATCATTCTCGAAGCACTCCAAAATTTCCAATAAGTGCAGGAAATTGGCGAATTGTGAATTCACTAATTAGAGATTATCGAAATTTCATCCATCTTCAAAAATACTTTGATGATAATATTTCTTTAAGCCAGAGGGATTTTATTCAACTATCGCCGATCTATCAAGATATACTCAAAGAATTGTCTTGAATAGAACTCTCAATTGAATTAAAAGTGGTATTTTCAATTTAAAGAAGAAGTTTCAATATTTATATCTGTTTTTTTGTATGTGGACTGGTTTTTTGGGGAAGTAGCCAAGAATATGTAAAAATTTTTTGTTTCATTTTTTTTTCAGAAATTTTGTTTTTATATACATACATTAAATATCCCCTATATGAATCATCACACCTATGAGTTATTGACAAATATTGGTTTAAATTTTGCGGAGCAAGAAGAATTAAAAAAAGCGGAAGTATCCTTCCTAATGTCGTTAAACTACAAACCGAATCAAGTTCTTGCTTGGTATAATTTAGGGATACTATATCTAAAACAGAGAAATTATGAGCGAGCACTACCTTGTTTTTGGGTTACAATCGGTTTAAATGAAAATTATGAACACGCTTGGAGTGAGTTAGGGCTAATTTATTTATACCAAAACAAAATTGAATATGCAAAGTATTGCCATATTCAGGCAATAAAAATTGATCCAATGGACGCTACATCATGGAACAATTTGGGAATAATTTACGAACAACAAAACAATACACCACAAGCAATCCATTGTTATAAAACATCCATTCAGATTGACAATAATAACATCAATGCATGGATTAATTTGGGTAAGAACTATTATATGGAAAAAAAATATCAAAAAGCTGATAAAGCTTTGAACAACGCCCTTGAAATCGATTGTGATGATATAAATTTATGGAAAAAATTGATCTCTATTTATTCCATTATAAAAAAGCCTGAAGGAGTTAGGAAATGCTCCCAAAAGATTGAAGATATCAAAAAAGGTAACAAATAAAGATTGTACCTCAAATTTCGATTGGCATGGAATTGGGTTGGGTATTACCAGCTTGACTTTCTTTTCTTATTTTCCCTGTAATATATTGACAAATATCCTTTTTTCTTAGTCTCACGGGCTTTAGTAAATTTTTCCTGCAGTATTATTTATCATAGTAATACATGGGTTACTGAATATAAGTATCCTTATGAACCGTTTGGATTGATTATCCCGATAGAAGGATCAAATAAAATTAGTTAAATATTTTTTCCCAACATTCTGGGTAAATTGGAGAACCCCACAACGTAGCGGTACTTCTCACCAACCAAGTTGTCACATTCATAAAGGGAACATTTAGTGCTGTCTAAGCATTTATTGAAATTCATTAAATTTCTTTTCTCCTTTTTCATCCATTTCCTCAATCAATCCTCAATTTGAATATATACAAAACAATTATTCTATTTTCCTGTTGATTTTTGTCGGTTTTTTGTCTTTCTGTTCACTTATTCTTTTTATATTTAAAATTCTATTAATATCTTAGATGGAGGTGACACATCTAAATGAATCAGGAAAAAAATATTGATTGCCCCAAATGTAAAGTTGATCTAGTCTGGACAAAAACAGACAAGCCAAATATTCGACAAGGAGTTTGCCCTAACTGTGGTATGACATTCACAGATATGAATGGTGCAATAATTGGTGGGGTAAAAATAAATGGAAAATCAATTAATATGAAGGATTTTAAGCAAGAATAATTTTTTCATAATAAAATTTTGTCTTTTTTACAGATGAGGTTATATATTGCATCCAATATTTTTCTTAAACTCATCAGTTGGGGACTTTTTCTGCGTTTTATTATCCAGTTTTCTTATCAGATTCTTGAAATTTTATATTAAACTTCAAGGGAGTGTTTCTTAAATATAGAATTAAAGAATTGAATTATATGCCTAAATCTTCAAAGAAAAAAATTACCAAAAAAAAAGTATCGATGAAAGAACTAATGAAAAAAACACATTCCCGAAATGCTGTAAGAACAGGATCAACAGATGAAATTAAGTCTCGTATCCAACAATATAAAAAAAAGTATCCAGATGCCAAAGTGAATTATGCTAAGACTACAAACAAAGAAAAAGCAGAAAATATACTTTTAAAACAGAAAAATTGGCCAGATAATAAACAGACCGAAAGCAATGCAGATAAAAAATCGGGTTATGTTTACGTGGTATCAAAAAAGAAGAATAAGTCAAAGAAGGGAAAATAAATCATTTCATTAGTTTTCTCAATAGGATTTTTAAATTGTAAAAGGTAATTTTTAAGCAAGATGAAATATCAGTTTGATGAACCTACACGTAATATTTTAACTAACCAAGTGGGTATAGCATTAGGATTAGTTAATTCCAATAATATTTATTTGTGGGAGTTGCGACATTATTATGCGGATCTAATTATTTCACGAGTTATGATGATAAAATTATATGAAAAGCAAAGGATAAAAGGTGAGAAAAATGCAAAAAACCAAAATTCGATTGATAAAATGAATTTTCCAGGATTACTTAGAATTTTTAAAGAAAATTTTCCAGATATCAAAATTCCTGATAAAAAGATAACAGAACAGCATGAAAGGGTTCGAAATTTCTTTCAACATCGTATAGGTCAAACTTATCAGATGATTCACAAAGAACACGCTAGATTTTATGTCGAAATTGCCCAAAAATTCCTTGAATTATGCGGAATTTCAAAGAAGAAGTATTATGAAATCAAATGTCAAGAATTTGCTATAAATCCATTTCAAGATATCCCTATTGTTAAAACATTAAAAATTATTACTAAATGTTGCATCGAACATAAATGGGGATTATTATTTCAACAACTTGGTATAGAAGAAAATCAACAAGAGTTAAGAAAATATTTTGAATTAGAATGGCATCAATTTCTGAAATTCTTTACATTAAAAGATATTTCTATGAATCTTGATTTTTATAAGGACAATTTTTCCATTACAGTATTTTATAAAAAACAAAGATTAAAATTTCATGAACAAGATGAGTTATCATATCCTCTTTTCTATCATTTCTTTAAAACAATTTTCTTCAAATTTCTTCTCACTCATCAGCCTGAAACTCCAAATGAAATTCTAAAGGGAATGGCTGATGTGGAGTTACGAAAAATTCTGGGACCAAATATTAAGATGTTTCTGTCTAAGAAAAATATTAGTGAAGAACTCGAAAGAAATTATAAAAAAGAGCTTAAAAGGGCAATGATCATTTAATAATAGATCACTGACATGATAAGAATGGGGCTTCGACTTAATTCTATGCTTCTTTCATTTTTTTCTTGAATTCATAAGATAAATCTTT
>JAUWOE010000209.1 GCA_030612265.1 Promethearchaeum sp. | reverse complement strand
CGTAATATGGATAAAGTAAACACATTTCTCCGAAAAAAAGAATTTATTGAAAAGAAATTCAAGAAAAAATTCCGTGGATTTTTTATTGCTGCGGGAAGCGAATTAACACAACAAGAAATTGCCGATATTACTGTTCTCTTACGAAAACACCAAAGTGAATTGATCAATCTTTAATATTTCTGTTTTTTTTCTTCTTTTAATAAGTTATAAGTTAAGTTATAATAAAAATTTGATTTTTTGTATACTTTAAAATCGATCTAGATGCTTCGATGATATCGTTAAAATTCTGAAGTAAAATTCTTTTTGATTAGAATTTAGAAATTTCATAATGTTAGAGAAGAAATATGATTATTTAAAAAAGTCTTGAATATATTGCATTATCCCCAAAGGAATTAAACCTTTTCAAATAAAAGTCATAACTCCCGATTATCCATAATCCTCTATTAATAATTAATTTTATAAGATTTAAATTATAAAAAATAAATATGGGTAAAGCTAATCCAAAACATAAAACAAGAAAGAAGAATCTTTACCAGAAAATATATCCAAAGCCCTTATCAACCACACAAGAAATTAATGTCCCTCGGTGTGGTTTATGTGGTAAAACAACTAACTTAACTAAAACGAAATGTTGCAATCAGTGGATTTGTGATGATGAAGAGCAATATGTTATGTTTTCATATGCTCAAAATAGTTGCTATAGAAATCACAGTCGATATACACTTTGTGGATTTCACTATACTGAAGACCATGCAGGTGATTGGAAGGATTGTGAAGAATGCAGAAATGATGTTGAAACCGAAATGTATGTCTGGTATGGCACAAATGAATATAATTTTGAAAAATTACCAAATCCTCCAAAATATGAACCAACAAAATGTGCAAAATGTGGAAAAACAATCAATCTCGGCGAAGGGGGATATATAAAAAAATTAATGAAATATTATTGTATGAATTGCATGAATATTTATTGAACTAAAACGAGTTCTAAAAAATATGGATGGTGATTAATTGAATATTTCAAATGAATTCATCAATATTATTTTAACATCTTGATATATTTGACTATTTCGTAAAATTAACTAAGCGAACAGAACATTTGGATCGTGAAAATTTAAATCCAAAGGCAGACTTCCGGGACGTGAATAAAAAATAGAAACTTTATCTTCAAGGTTCAGGTTAACATTATTCATCCTATTTTCTATTAACTCCTTGATAATCACCATTGAATATTTGTCTTTCTTCATACAATCAATAAAGAAATAATTGTGATAATTGATAATTTTATAAAAAACAAGAAATATAATTGAAAAAGAAGACAATTAAAATGCAAAAATCCAAATTTGTCCATATGAATACCCTTAAACAAACTCTAAAAAAGACTCAAACAATTAAAAATAAGAAAAAACATCAAATACGGTGTATGGGATGTCAAATCGATGCTTATTTTAAGAAATATAATTATTCTGAAGAGATTTGGAATCATGAAAAACGAAATATAGAATCATTACCTTTCGAAGTTCAGGTTTTTTATATTTTTATTTCTATATCTCAAAATTTAAATCTAAGCGGTAATTTGACTCCTTTTCTGTTTAATAAGGAAAATATTACAAATTTCTTGTCAAACTTCTTAGCCCAAGAGAGATTTTATCATCAGATGAGTTTAACTAAATTAAAAAAGTTTTATGGAATTTTTAAAAAAATCATAACGTTTCTAACCGAAGAAGGAGATATAAGCAATGAAGAAAAAGAAAGAATATTAGAAAATTTTTTGTCATTCAAAGAAATTCGTGCATTCTTTAAAGAAAATCAAAATTATTATTCATCTATTCCAAAAAAAGAGGGTTTAAAATGGAGAAAGATATCAAAAACAATTTCTAAAGAACTGTACAAAGAAGATCTTAAAGAAAAAATTGATCAAAATATTGATATTGATACTGTAATAACTGATTTTTCCTGGGAGTTAGCAGAGGTTCTTCGAAAAAATCTTGCACAACTAAGTTTTAAAAAAAACTTTAAGCACATCCAAAAAGTCCAAAATATGTTGGTAATTTTGATACTTATTGCCAAATACTGTGAAGAGATATCAAGTGAAGTTCTTAAAAAAAAAGGCAATTTCACAGAATTAGAAATTGCTTTTTATTATAATTTTTTCAGAAGTAAAATTTCATCGTTAATATGGGAGTTAAACATATTTCCTTCACCTTCTGAAACTATTGACTTTTTCTTTGATGGACTAGTCTTGTTTTTAGAAACCTCTTGTAAAGAATGTAATTATAAATGCTTAATGAAGTAATAAAAAGGAAAAAGGAAAAAAATTTAAAATTCAACAACTGTGAATCTACATAAAAAAAAAAACAGAGAAGTTAAACATGTCTGACATAAATTATAAAGAATTCATGGACCGAGTTCAAAAGCGAATAAATAGTTATTCTATAGAAAATCTTAGGGAGATAATTTACCAATGGGCAAAACAAATACCTTCAAAAGAAAGAAACGAATTTTTACTAAAGATAACTCCTACTTCTAAGGAAGTAGGACCCCAAGAAGATGTTCAAAATAATTCAAATTTTGAAACCGATCTTGACGATGGTATACTTGAAGAATTAGAGGATTTTAAGAAACTCGTAGAAGATGGTTCGTATTGTGATGGATGGGGGTGGGATCACGAAATCGAAGAGGAAAGGGATTGGGGGGATGAAAGTTGGGTAGAAGAGATAGATGATTTCTTCAATTACGCACGTGAATTGTTAGAAGGGGGAAACCCAAAAATAGCTAGAGATGCATATTCACTTCTTTTCATCATTCTTTTTATGGCTGAAGACCCAGGGCACCTTCCTGGAACCGATCCATGGGAGATGGTGGAAACTGATCTCGATGAAGCTCGCGCACGGTATTTTCATGCAATTTATCTTTCATCAACTCATAAAGATCGCCCCCAAGAGTTATATGAAGGGATGCAGGAGTTTAATTACTTTGATATGAATAAGAAAATAAGCTTAACAAGCATCCTTAATATATCCATTGAAACTCTCCCTGATTTTCAGAAATTTTTAACACTTTGGATATCATTCTTAAATTTGAAAAAAGGAAAATTAGCAAGTCACCTATTACGTGAAGCAACAAAATTACAAGGGGGGATTCCTGCACTTGCAGCATTAGCGAATAATGATGGAATTCATCATCCGAAAGTTTATCTTGATTGGATTGATGCTTTGGAACAATCCCAAGATTATTTAGGTATGGTTAAAGCTGCGAATAAAGGACTCTTAATAATTCCAAAGGATTATATCATAAGGGCAAAAATTGCAGAAGGGTTGATTAAATCGGGACAATATTTAGGTGATATGGCAATACAACTAAAGGGTTGGCGTGAAGCTTTTTTTTCTGACCCATGTTTAGGATATTTCCTTCCTCTCTTGAAAAATACTGATCCGAAGGTTGTAAACGAAGATATAATCCCCACAGTTATCACAAGAATACAGTCTCTAATGCAAAAGGACAGAAATGATAATTCCATAAAAAAAATTGATAGGAGTGGTGAAGAAAATATTGCATCGGCTTCACTTACTCTACTCTGCCAAGTTTATCTTTTTACCGGTAACTACCAAGAAGCTATCGATGTATGCAGTAAAAGTGGACCGCTAGGCTGGACTTCATGTCAAAATCCAAAGAGTCAAATAATTCCATTTTTCCTTAAATTGTTATATAAAAACCATTCTTCCAAGTCCCCAAATTTGGATATTCTTTGGAAATGGACATCGGAAAACTGTCATCAAAATAGTTTGAAAATATTTGATAATAATAAAGGAGAATGGTTTAAAGATGCAAGTACCCATGTATTTGATAGAGTTCACACATCAAAGGAGGAACAAGAACGATATTTGCAATGGTGTATAAGAGAAATTGAGAACAGGGTAAATTCTATAATCACGAATAAATATCGTTATAGTTACCATAAAGCAGCGAATTTGTTAGTATCAATTTTAGAGGTTCTCAAAAGTCGCGGAAAGAAAGCCCAAGGAATTATTTTGATAGAAAAATTTAAGAATAAGTATTCCCGTCATCGGGCATTTCAAGATGACCTTAAAACTGCTTTAGCACGGCATTAATTTCAAAAACTAAAGAAGGTGTTATAGATTTATAAATATCTTCGAAAGAACCTTATTTTCATAATTTATTTAAAAATTGAAAATTGAATTGGTAATTATTTTCCTCTCCAAGCGAGATGAGGTCTTTGTTGTTGGTGTACATTACAGTTAAGAAAAATTTAGTCAAATATCAATATTTTAATTCAAGTACATCTTTCTCAAGACTCAAAATTGAATTTACGAAATTTTTTTAATTTAAAAATGCTTCAAAGAGAGACAAATTTTGTTAAAATGAAGATATAATACATTTTTTTTCACATTTACTAACGATTGAAAGATCATTTGCATTCAATTTTATAGGATAAGACAGAAATTTTTATTAGATTGAAATACTGAAGATTATATAAGTGATGAGATGTTACTCCACAACAAGGCGCTTTCCCCGAAACATATTTCAGAATTGAGGCAAAAAATTAGAACAATCATTAAACCTCATCAAGAAATCTTGTTGGCATATCTTTATGGTTCAGTAGTAAATGGTCCCTTCACAACAAACAGTGATATCGATATCGGACTATATACAGCACTCGAAACTTTAGAAAATCGATGGTTTCCTATTCAATTAAAAAATGAGCTGGAAAACAATCTGGATCTGGATTTTCAACCGAAACACGAAATAGATATTCGGATAATCAATCAAGCTAGTCCAAAATATCAATATTCTGTGATATTTCAAAATCCACGAATTTTTGTAAGAGATGAACATGTTCGAGTTGATTTTGAAAAAAATGTTTTGTTAAAATGGTATGATATGCGCCACACTTGGGAAAATTTTTATAACGAACGAGAAGAGTGGTTAAAATCGAGCAGTTGAATTCCAATGATTAAGAAAGAATTAAAAGAGAGAAAAATAAGTCGTCTTCAACGAAATTTAAGTTATCTAAAAACGATAGCCTCTATCTCTTTAGATGAATTTTTGGGAAACTTCGAAAAACAATTAGCATGTCGCTACACAATTCAAGAATGTGTGCAGATTTGTATTGATATCGCTTTTCATTTATGTATTGTCAACAAATTCGGGGAACCAACAAACTATAAAGATTCTTTTAAAATATTAAGTCAAAATCAGATCCTATCAGACCAATTATCAATAAAGATGCAAAAATGGGTTCTTTGCAGTTAAGAAAAATTTAGTCAAATATGGACAATATTTAATTCAGTTTACCATATAGATAACCCAAGAATTAATATCGGCTAAAACTAATAAAAAATCCATGATTTCCATAGGAATGGCAGCAATGATTATAGGTGTTTGCAAGAAAACTTAGTTTCTCATATCTATGAAGAGGTGGATGATTCCCGAATTTATTCATTCATTATAGAAGATCTCCATGATTTTGATGAGTTTATCTCAACACTCAATCAGTTACAAAAAAGATGAGTCTGATCCAGGTTACAATTCTTTTTATCTATATTTGGTTAAAATTTTCTTAACTGCAAATTAATCCATAATCCATTAATAAAAAAATTAAAATCTCTGATTAATTTAGTTGAAAGTTGATGAATATACGTGAACCAACTTCCAAACAATTGATTAAAAAATTTACAGAATACTTAACCATCGAAAATAAGTTAAAATCCAAAACAATAGATAAGCACACATCCACTATAACATTCTTCTATGAAATCTACCTACACCAATATGAAGAAATACATTTATTGGATGTTGAGGGCGCTACTATTGAAGATTTCTTGGGCAATTGGTATATCAGGAAAGTTCTTTCCTCCAATAAAAGCGAAATTGTGGGAATATTAACCAGTTTTAAAAAATTTTATAAATTTTTACTGGATCGAGGATATATCACGCAGGATCAATACGAGGAAATCCTTGCGGAATGTAAAAATCCCAAAAAATATTATCGTAGATTTGCTTCTTATTGGAAGATTGATTTTGATCAAGACGAAGGCCCAAACTCTTGGATGACTTGGATGATGGGGCAAGAACCCAGTGAAGATTCATATCAAAATCTCTTGAATGGTCTAATAAATTCACGCGAAGTAAACACCGCACAAAAATACCTTCATAAAGAGCCTATTTCTCCCCGCACTCTAGAATTTTTAGCGGATTTTAAAATGTTCCTGAAGTATTGTAAGACAAATCAGGAAATTAAGGTAAGTAAACAACAGTTAACTCTTCCACGGAAACATCTATTTGCCATTAATGAACAACTTTCATCTCCAGAAGTGTTGAAACCTTACGTATTTCAATGGGATGCCAATCAAATACATCTCTTTTATCATATCGGCTTATCTTTAGGATGCATCCTGGTAGATGACCGTTATTCTCTGCAAACCTCTGAAAGATTAGATCAATTTCAGGCGCTTTCCCTACAGCATCAGTTAATAATCTGTTTGTATTGTCTATGGGAGGTAATTACTTGGGCGAATTTATTGTCCCCTACTGCAGGAGGTCGCCCAGAATGGGCTCAAGATGGTCGGATAATTTTGCAGACAGCGTTTGCCGATGCCACTGTGGATAATCCCTATGATTATACTTCTTATATAGTTCAATATTCCCCCAATCAGAACAACGACATATATTTCCACTATAGTTCAATTTTTAACTGGGGAGTGGTTCCAACCAAAATTTTACCTTCACTGGAACGGATGGGCTTGTTGACCTGTAAATTCAA
>JAUWOE010000009.1 GCA_030612265.1 Promethearchaeum sp. | reverse complement strand
GATTTGTACTTGCAAGTGTAATTAAATATGATCCAACCCATAAAACAGCATTTCTCGATATTGGGAATAATTATATACCAAAATTCATGAAATCATCTTTAAGATTCTATAACATATCTAAAATTTTTGAAGCCCCTAATAAACCAATTGATTTTATGGGAAATATTCCATCAGATCAAGATATATTAGTGAAGAATTATAATTTTACGCCATCTATTCAAACAGGAGACTATATTCTAATTGCAAATGTAGGTGCTTATGCTTTAAGTTGGTCAATTCGATTTCCATATCCAAATCCTTCAATAATATTGATTGAATCAGACCAAATTAAAGAAATTCATAGCAGAAATAGTCCCAATGATTTTTCAATTCATTAATTGATCATATCATTTCTATATATATCTGGATATTATGTTCACTAATAATATTCTTTTGATTTAATTTAATCTAATAATGACCATACCTCGAGGTTAGGATCTTATTATGAAATCATTTCTCCCACATAGTGACATTACAAAAATTTTACAAACCCCCTTTACAACACGTTCAGCAATTGGCCAAGCAAATATTATAATTGTTGGATGTGGAGGTGCCGGAAATAACACTGTTGATCGTCTAATGAAAATTGGTATTAGAGGTGCTTGGTGTTTAGCAATAAATACAGATCTTCAGCATTTAAAAACTGTAAATGCACATAAAAAACTTTTAATTGGGGAAAATGTTACTCGCGGATTAGGTGCAGGTGGTAGACCTGATATAGGATTAAAAGCAGCAGAAGAATCAAGAGAAGAAATTGATAGTTTACTTCGTGAAGGCGATTTAATTTTTATAACTTGTGGAATGGGAGGAGGAACAGGTACAGGTAGTGCTCCAGTTGTAGCAGAAATCGCAAAAAATTCAGGTGCTATTGTTGTAGGTGTAGTTACCTTGCCATTTGATGGTGAAATGGGAAGATTACAAAAAGCCAAAGAAGGTATAAAAGTTTTAAGAAATTATGTTGATACATTAGTAATGATTGATAATAATAGATTGTTGAAAATTGCAGCAGATTTACCAATTATTGAAGCTTTTAGTCTTGCTGATGAAGTTTTAGCAACTATGGTAAAAGGAATAACGGAAACAATCTCTTTACCTTCATTAATTAATTTGGATTATGCTGATGTTAGATCAATTTTGACATCTGGAGGAGTAGCCATTGTGGGAATTGGAGAAGGTGATGACCCCGAACGAAGAGTAGAAGATGCAATTGAGGATGCAATAACATCTCCACTTTTAGATTTTGATATTTCTGGAGCGAAAGGAGCTTTGATTCATGTTACTGGTGGAAACGATTTAAAATTGATTGAAACAACCAAAGTAGCAGATTTAATAACAGAACAAATGGATCCAAATGCTAAAGTAATATGGGGAGCTAGGGTCGATCCAAATATGAATGGAGCAATTAGAATAATGTTATTGATAACAGGAGTAAAATCTGCCCAGATGTTGGGAAATTCGACAAATCGATTTTTAAAGAATTCTTTTTCTAAAAGTTCTTCATTTCCAAGCTTAGCTGATGAATTCTTTAGTATTAATGAAATTAAATCGATAAATGAAGAAAATTTGAATCTCTTTTAAAATTAAAGTACAGGTTTCCACATCTTTGTGAATTCTTCTTGT
Source organism: Promethearchaeum sp. (assembly GCA_030612265.1). Taxonomy (GTDB): domain Archaea; phylum Asgardarchaeota; class Lokiarchaeia; order Sigyniarchaeales; family Promethearchaeaceae; genus Promethearchaeum. The sequence continues at coordinate 37,091 of JAUWOE010000009.1, read as the reverse complement.
TTTTTTTCCTGATATTTTCTTGTTAAATAACCTAATACAGTTTTATGAGGAAATCCTTGAATGATCATATTAATCCCTTTTTTTGCAATTTTAATTGATTCAAAATTTCCTATTAAAGCAATATTCTTCTTATAAATAGAGAATTGAACTCCAGAAAATTGTTCAAAAGAATTTCTTATTTTACCTTTATCTCCAATTAATCTGCCTTTGATTCGTTTTAATTTTTTTTCTGAATGACCAACAATCTTTTCTAAATCCATTATCTCTAACATAAATTCTGGATCTATTAATTTCATGGCTTTTTCAGGATTAAATCCATGATTAATTGCTTGAAGTATGTGTTGTGTCATGTAAATGCGAAGACCGGGAGATTCATTTTCATCAAATAAATCTGAAGAATTTAAATCGGGATTGGATTCTACTCTGTAATTGCCCGAAACACTATCGATAAAAATTTTTGTACCTGTAATTTTTTCAATACGACTTTTCGTTGAACCTTCTTTTCCAATCGCTACTGCAAGACGATCTTTATTTAATGACATTAAATTGATAAACAATTAAAAAGTTAAATTTTTTTCTATATTTTATTCATTTAACAAAATTTTTTTATAGACTTCTTCAGCGCTTGGAACATTTTCTGAATCGATAAACTTAGAAAAATAATTAAGAACATTTTTAATATCTCGTTGTAAGTATACAGGAGCGTTGATGTGATATATTGATACTGCTTGAGAAACATCTATAATTATTTGCTTTTCTTTATAATATAAAATATTAAATTCACTTAAATCTCCGTGAACTAAATGTGCGTTTAAATACATTTTACTAATTTGATCTAAAATGAAATTCATTTCTTTAATTGGATTCTCTAATTCGTCTATGTCTTTAAGTCGTTTTGCAGGAGTCCCATTATCTTCTCCAATAAATTCCATTATTAATATATTATCTCTACTCAATATAGGGGTTGGAACAATAATATCATGTCTTTTCATTTGGGTCAAGTTTTTGAATTCTTTTTTACACCAAGTATAAATTATTTTATGAGTTGATGTCCCAATTTTTTTAAAACGTGGATCCCCGAAAATGTAATTTTTCATCCACTTAGTGTTTTGTGGATCGATTTTATAGATTTTTACGGCCAATGGAACATTATTTTCTCCCAAAGCAAAATATACGTTAGCTTCCTTTCCTGCAGAGATTGTTCCAATAAATTCTTTGATGATTCCTTTACTCAAGATTTTATTCAAATTAACTAAGGTAAATTTATCAAAAACGCCTCCTATTGCTGCATGTTCCTCAGTTTTACGTTTAGTTTTCATTCGGCGTTTATCTTGTTTCACTTCTAACTGGTTAATTTTTTTATCATCTTCCAATAAAATCATCTCCTGGCTTATTTGATTCTAAAAAAAGCCATTTTTTCTCATGAAACTCAGAGTATTTAATGTTTTTAATTTTTCCTCCACTAACTTTCTGCAACGAAATTCTATTTTTGGAGATGCTTTTTACATGATATTTTATTCCTTCAAAAAGAATAAGATCATTTTTTCCTACGGGAATTAACCTTAATAGTGTAGATAACCGATACAAATCAGAACCCTTCTCAGAATCAACTCCTATCAATTTCTTTGAAATTTTTATTTCAAAATGATATTTTTTTCGTAATCTTGCAATAAATACCCTAGCCATAGCATTTGTACTCACTTTTAGGTCAAACCCATTAGTTACATCATCAATTTTTGAGATAAAATTAGATAATCTTTTAAAATTCTCATTTTCTTCAATTTTTAAACAATCGGCTAAAATTTCTTCTAATTTTTTTTTATCTTTTTGATGTTGAATGCGAATTTGAACAATTGCATCAAATCGGCCACCACGCCTTCTAGCGCAATAAGGACAACTAATATCACGAAGATTTATTAGAATTTCTTCTTGAACTTCAGGATTGTCTTTTGATTTTATAATTACATTAGTTTTTATATCAATTCTTTCAGAAAGATCAGGATTCTCAAATGAAAATTCACTTGTAACATTAAATTTCTTATCAAATTTGAGGAAAATATTTTCTTTAAGAATTTTTTTTAAAAATTCACTGTCATCTATTGCTAATGATTTATATTGCCAGTTATATTCTTGATCTTTAGTTTTTAATGAATATGCCCCACAATTTATACAATTTCGTAAGGTTAATTTTTCCGGAATTACATAATTTGGAATAATTTTTGAATTACAATCATTACATAAGAAATTTTTATAGTTATTTGAATCATTTGTAAGTGCTCTACCACATTTTGCACAAAATTTTCGCAATTTCATTTTGAATTTAATCCTATAATGTAAATCTAAAATATAAATTTGATAGCAATGGGAACACCTTCAATTTCTAAAACTCCTTCAGAGGGTACTATTTTAGTTTCAATCAAAGCTTTGATAATATTTTTACCTACCGCGTTAAAATTTGAAGAATTCTTTAATATTTTAATTGCTTCTTCTATCGGAACTAATTTATCTTGAAAAAAAGCTTCTGAAACGTGATAATTATATTTTCCCTGTTTTAAATGTAAATTAATGCAATCTTCATCGCAAACACCGATAATATGGTTTGTTGATTGTGAATGAATTTTAAGGAAACATTTCATGGAAAATACTCCAGCTTTATTTATATTTTATTTATAATTTTACGGGATGACGAGTTCCACATGCATGACATACTAAGAGATGAGATCTGCCTTCTTTAACAATGACTGTATCAGGTTTTAAACATGTCTCACAAATTACAAATTTTTCACAATAATTTTTAATTAGTCTGTCAATAGTGCTTAATTTTTGCTTTCCTTTTAAAATTGCTTTATTTCCCTTGATTCCACCAGCTGTCCCAACTTCTTGTAATATAAATTTAATAAAATGTTTGTCATCTCTCTTAAGATTTTCAATAATCTCTTTAAAATTAACGATTAAAGTATTTTTTCCTTCAAATTCAAGACGAGCAGTTGGGATCTTCCATCGATCTGTCTCATGGAACCCCTCTGGGATCTTCTCAAACGCCCTATCTAATAATTTAATATATTCTTCTTCAGACATTATATAACTTAAAGAATAAAGCAAAAAAAATTTTTTTATTTTAATAGGATGAATAATAACCAGGTTGCACTTTATATATTTTCACATCTTGACATAGCTGATCTATTATCTTTTTTATTTCACCCATATTAATTGAGAATATTTTGGCAATATCTTCAATCAAAACCCCATCTCCTTTATCATTTTCTCGAATGTAAATAACAATTTCATCCATTTGATCTAAACCTTTGAAAAGATCTGAATTGGGTTTGCTTTTTTCTTTAGATTCTTCAGAATTATTTCTTCGTTCAATTTTTTCATTATTTTCTATTTCTTTTATTATAGTTTCCGCTAAATTTTCATTTACATCCTCTTTTTTTGATTCAAAATCAAAATCTTTAAAATTTGTTGGTGTAATTTTTTCAATTTCAAAAGTCGTTTCAAGTTTTCTTCTTTTTAAAACCTCTAAATTATGATATATTTCATAATTTGGGTTTTCGATTTTGCGAATGAATTTTAAATTAAGATTTATTGCATCCCTGTATGATCTAGTATTTCCAACTAAATCAACTAAAGATCCATATACAATATTGGAATAATCTTCAAATTGAACCCCCCAGATAGTGCAATTTAATCTTCCTGTTCCGTCATCAATTTGAAAATAAATTCTTGTATTGTCAGTTAAATCATTTGAAATAAAGGATTCTTCAACATTTTCTTTTTCATCTTCTTTCTTTTTAGTAACTGTTCCACAAATTCTCACAGTTTTTAGCTTTCCATAACGTGATGCAAGTATATTTTCATCGGATAACCATTGTCCTTCTTGCAAATCTCCAATAAAAACCCTTTTGGCAGGATATCTTTTATATCTTTGCGAATCCGAATTTATTTTGTTGAAATTCATTATAACCACAATTATTGTTAAGCTCTAAAAAAATAAAAAGAAATATATTTATCCTCAAATATATTTATTCTGCCTTATGTACTTAAGCATTGATTAGCAAATGCGATGATTCAATGCGAGTTGCATAAGGCTTTATATAAAAAGACTGTAGCGGATGAAAAAGTTTTTAGTAAATGAAACATTGAGGATTATATTAAGATTTTTTATCAAAAGCGGGATAGGCTAGTCAGGTTCAGGCTGCAGGGCTCATATTTCAATGGGATTTACTCACTGATAAAAATGTGAAACCCTGAGATCGGATGGTTCAAATCCTCCTCCCGCTATATTTTTATTTATTTTAAAATAAAAATTTAACAATTTTATTATCCTATATTTAATTTTAGAACATATGACGTTTATGAATGTTTTATTGGGTATAATCCAAGAACCAATCTTTATAATTTCATGTATATTTTGGATCATAACTTTTATTCTTATCAGAATTTTGGGAAAAAGAAAAGAAAATATTACATTATTCTTCCCATTTCTTGTTTTATTTAAAAGTAAAATATTTAATCGCTTTTTTCAAAAAATTAGTAGAAAAGGAAAACGATTATGGAAAATATGGTGGAATATTGGAATAATAGTTTCCTTTCTCTTAATGATTTATGCAATTTATTTCTTTATTTCTAATTTTTTTGCATTAATTTTTAATCCACAACCAGAAAATGCAATTATTCCATTAATACCGGGTGTTACCATAGGTTTACCAATATTTTCATATTTTATATTGCCAATTTTGTTTACAATTTCAATTCATGAGTTTTCTCACGCAATAGCAGCAGAAGTAGATGGAGTGAATGTTAAATCTTCAGGAATATTCGGAGCTGGGATCTTTTTTATTGTAGGTTTCGGAGCTTTTGTTGAGGTTGATGAATTTCAATTAAATTCTAAGAATTTTTCAAGTAAAACTAGATTAAGGGTTGCTTCAGCAGGTATATGGTCAAACATAATTCTTACTGCAATATTTTTTCTTCTTATTCTTGGATTTCCAACTATCATGAAAGTTGGATATTATTCTGAAGGTTTTCAAATTCAAAACGTTCTTTCTTATAATGAAGGAGGATTTAATGAAAATAATTTAGAAAATGGAGATATTGTGTATAAAATTAACGATACAATAGTAGATATCAATAATCACGCTAGTTTAAATGATATTTTAATGAATAAAACGGATTTAAAGTGTTCTATAGGAGATCATTTAGAATTTACTTGTATTGACAATAAAACTGGAGAAGAATATATTAGAAATGTGGTATTGGGGTTTAATTCATACGTAGGATTTGATTGGGTACAAATAAGCAACACTGCTTTCAATATAACAAATGTTAATTCTTGGTTAAGAGCAGGAAATAATTACAATTTAGATCTTGAAGGTATTGTTATTGTAAAAATAAATGAAACTCTAATAAATTATCAGAATAATCAAACTTTGGAAGTTTTTTTATCTCAAAAAAAACCAAATTATAAATTAAATATTACTTCAGATAAAGGAGAATCTTACGAAATATACGTAGATTTTTATTCTAATATCCCTGGAGCTCATCTTCTTAATGAGATCTATTTAGGGTTGAATATAGAGAAATTTTCCGATAATTCAGTAAATATAACAGAAGTATTTAAAAACGATACAGAATCGGGATTAAATGAAAAGAGAATCCCAGAAAATACAATAATAACCAAAATTAATGGAATTCAAATATCACTGACTAATCAATCATTCAAAGAATTTTTTACCACAAATATTTCACCCAAACCCGGTGATACTCTAATCTTTACTGCTGAAAATGGAAGCTATTATACTCTCTTTTCAACAGAAAAACCAATAATTCCTGTTTTTATAGGAATTAATACACAATCATATTGGGTGCCTTCAAATTTGCTTGGAAGATTAGTTGGAGGATTATTTCCTAATGAGATTTATTTATTTTTTATGTTTACGTTTATGATTTCACTAAGTTTAGCTTTATTTAATTTACTACCAATATCTATTTTTGATGGAGGTAGAATGGTTAAAGAATTAATAGATTTAGCGATTGGGACAAAAGATGTAGATAAATACGCAAAGAAAAATCTCCTTTATGAATACGATGTTGAAGAATCAAAACAACATTTATTTACTCATAGTATAAATAAAATAATCAAAGTCAGAGAACTTCTCACTATAGAAAATCCTACAATTATCAAAAACGAAGCAGAAAATTATGGAGAAATAGAAAAAAGAGATGGAAAAACTTCTCAATATCGAGATTTACTATACACACCTCACGATACATCCATAGATGGTTTTATCGATACTGTTGAAATAAATAATGACCAAAAAATTAAAAATAAAGCAAAAATTGAAGTTGAAGTCGAATATGAGCAGGACTTAAAAGAAATCTCAAAAAAACGGATATATAGAATAATTTCTTCAATTATGGGAATTTTACTTATAGCAAGTTTCATCATTTCTTTTGTAAAGTTCGGAAAAAGTCTTTTTTGGTTGTAAAATTGGGATAAAAATGAAATGTAATTATTGTTCAAATGAGGCAGTTTATCATAGAAAAATATCAAATGAGTTTGTTTGTAAAATTCATTTTATAAAAACAGTTGAAAAAAAGATCCGAAAAACTGTAAGAAAATATAGAATGTTTTCTCCAAAAGATAAAGTTGTTGTTGGACTTTCAGGGGGAAAAGATTCATTAGTTTTACTGTTCAATGTTCTCGAACTTCAAAAAAGGTACTCAGATTCGCCAATTGTCGAAGCAATCCTAATTGACGAAGGAATAGAAGGATATCGTGACGAAAGCATTGAAATTGCAGAGAGAATGTGTAGAGAATGGAAAACGCCTCTCCATATTGTAAAAATGAAGAATAATTTTGGTAAAACAATTGATAGAATAATCCCTAGTCTTGAAAAATTAAATGTTAATGCTTGTACAATTTGTGGTACTGTACGTAGAAGATTATTGAATGATAAAGCTTATGAATTGAGAGCAGATCGTCTTGCAATTGGTCATAATCTAGATGATCAAATTGAAACTTTTTTACAGAACATTGTTCGAAATGATCTTAAACAAATATTGCTCCATCCTCCCAATGGAAATATCAAGAGTGATAAAAAAGAGATTGTACAACGTATGAAACCACTAATGTCTATCCCAGAGAAAGAAATAGCATTATATTGCTATTATAAAGATATCCCAATACAAGTTACCCCCTGTCCTTATGTAGAAAAATATTATATTTTAAGGAAAAAAATCCAACATTTTATTAATATTTTAGAGAACCAAAGCGCAGAAATAAAATATAATTTACTTAAAATGAATGAAAAAATAATAAATAAGGTTACAACGAATTATTTAAAGAAGGAAATAAATCAAGAAGTAAAAAAGAAGGGTATCTGCAAAATATGTCAAATGCCTTGTGGATTAAAAAGAGAATTTTGCTATTTTTGCGAAATAAAAAAAGAGTTAAATTTGTTTGAGTAAAACTTCATTGTTTTGGAACTATATTTCCAATATTATCCAATTCGAGGTTTTTCTTACAAATTGGACAACTATGGCGCATTTTTATCCATTCTAATAAATGATCAGAATGAGCCTTCGAGTCACATAAAGGACAAGCTAAGATTTCATCAAAAATTTGTATTCCTTTTCCACAAACACTACATTTGACGGATTCTTTGCTATTCACCTTTATTAATGATTTTTCAACATCCAAACCAATATCTTGAACAGTATCTTCAGATGGAACGATTAAACGAAGGTCACTACCTCCTCTTTCAGAAGAAGCAACACACATTACAGTTCCCTGACTATTATCTTCCCTATTTCCAATCCATTTGACAATACCAGAGAAGATAACTCTTCCATCTTTTGCAATCATTATCCTTAAATTATTGTTTTCCATTATATAAGTCTGAATAACTTTAGTAGTTTGAATGCCCGCAATTGATGATGAAATTCCTTGAACCAAATATTTCGGACCTTTAAGAACTAATGGTTTTAAGTTAATTATTCCCAGTTTTCTAGTTTTCTTCTTAGCCATTTAAATCAACTTTCTAAATTTGCTCTAAATTATATTGGTTTGATTCACCTAAAAAATAATTCCCCTTAAAAAATTTTTGGCGGTTAGGACTTTAAAAAGATTTTTAATAATTAATTTTTAATTGTTAAAAGAATATTTTTTAGTGAAAAATATGGGTTTAGAAGATACTATTCAAAAAATAATGGAAATAAAAAAGCTAACACGCGAGGAAATCAAGAAACTGATCAATAAACAAATAGAAGATTTCAGCGGATTGATAGATGAAGAAGGAGCCATTGTAATTGTTGCAAAAGAACTTGGTATTGACGTTAAATCACATCAAGAATCTGCCAAAATGGATACAGATCAATTAATAAAAGATCTAAAACCTAGAATAAATGCTTCAGTTGTTGGTAGAATCATTGAAATTAGTGATATTAGAACATTTAATAAAAAAGACGGGAGTAAAGGGTCGTTATTACCATTTATTTTAGAAGATACTAGTGGAATGATCCGTTGTTTAGCATGGGGAGATTTTAACACTCAAATTATTAATGATAATAACTTTAAATTAAATGAAATCATTAGAATCGTAAATGGGTTTGCAAAACCTAGCCAAGATGGTGGTCTTGAAATACATATTGGCTCAAAAAGCAGGGTACAAATACAACCAGATGAGGTAGACAGAGCACTCATCCCTAAAATAAACCAAACTGCTACAAAAATTACCCCCATAAATCAGCTATCTTTAAAAATTCCAACTCTTTCAATTGAGGGAGTTATCACTGCTTTATATCCAACAAAAAAATTTACTCGTCAAAATGGAATAGAAGGTAAACGCGCTTCTATTCAAATAACAGATTCTACAGGAGTAGTATATTTAACATTTTGGGGAGATCATTGTGGAAAGATTAAAGATCTCAAAGAAGATCAAAATGTGAGAATTTCTAAACTTTCGCCTAAAACAAATTACAGAGACAAATCAAAAATAGATTTAACAGCTACATCAAGCACCGAAATTATAAGTATTGAAGAAGAAACTCATCTTGAAAATTCTTTTATTGAAATAGGTAATCTTCTTGAAAAAGGGGGATTTGGGAATATTGAGGGAAAAATCCAAGAGATTGATGATGTAAAATCAATTCAATTAAAGAATGGTGAAACAAAAGAACTCCAAAAATTGATATTAGCGGATGAAACTGGAGAAATTCTCGTAGCAATCTGGGGGGATAAAGTTAACCCAGAGTTAAAAGTGGATGATTCAATCCAAATAAAAAAGGTTATAGCTAAAGTGAATTCTTACTCAAATGAGATGGAAGCATCGCTATCAACAAGGAGTTCTATTGAAATATCCAATAAAAATTTTAAAATTAAAAAAACTTCAAAAACATTAAGAAAACCCCAACAAGAGAGCACAGGTGAAAGAAAAAAAATAGAAGAGATAAATGAAGATGATTTTTATGAATTTAAAGGATCGATAATTCAAGATATAAAAAAAATTTCTTTATACACGGCATGTTCAAAATGTAATAGAAAAATTGATAATTGCAAATGTGATAAACCTGGAGAAAAAGTTAACAGAATGATTCTAAATTTAATTTTAGATGATGAAAGCAGTACTATTCGTGGTACTTTGATGGGTGAAAAAGCAGAATTATTTTTTAATGAATCGACTGATAACATTAAAAAAATGGAAGAAAATGGGAAATTGGATGAATTTCTGAAAGAGAAGAACCTTGAATTAATTGGAAAAGAATTTATATTTAGTGGAAAAGCAAAATTCTCAGATTATAATGATAAATATGAAATAAACATTAGAAGTTTTAAAGAAGTTAATCCTGAACTAGAAGCCCAGAATACATTGGATTTACTTAATGATATTTGAAAAATTTTTTTCATTAAATTGCATAATGATTTTTAAATCCTCAAATTTATTTTTCCTTATGGGATTTGAGATTTTAGGTTTGGGTGAAGTTGTTGTTGATTGGGTATCATTAATTGATCATTTTCCTGAACGTGATGAGAAAATTGATTCTTTGAGCCAATATATGTTCAGTGGAGGGGTGACTGCGAATTTTACTGTTGCAACCTCAAGACTTGGAGCAAAAACTGGTTTTTTTGGAGCCATTGGAAATGATTCTTATGGGAATTTTTTAAAAAATGATTTCAAAAATGAAAATGTTGATTGTTCTTATCTAATTACAAAAGAGAACAAATCAACGCCTGTCAATTTTATATTTGTTGTAAAAAATACTGGTGAAAAAGTCATTATCCAAAGCCCATATATGCATTCTACTGTTCCAAATATTTCTGATCTTGATGAAAAAGTATTTGAAGATATAAAATTATTACATACTTCTGCAATTTACCATGATTTAACAATTAAAGCAATTGAATTGGCTAAAAGGAAAAATATTTTCGTTTCCTTGGATTTAGAAAAGCAAATTGCACTTAGAGGTTTATCTAAATTAAAACCTATTTTACAACAAGTAGATTTGTTAATCCCAAATAAAGCTGGTGCAATGGAGTTAACTAAATCAAGAAATCCAGAAGAAGCAGCAAAAAAATTTTTAGATTTAGGAGTTAAGACTATTATCATAACTTTAGGACATCAAGGTGCTTTAATCGTTACTAAAAATAAAAACGTAATTATTCCAGCAATTAAAGTAAAACCAGTTGATACAACAGGGGCAGGGGATACCTTTTGTGCAGCATTTTGTTATTCATATGTTTTAAAAAAGTTTAATATTGAAAAAGCAACTTTATTTGCAAATGCTGCTGCTGCTTTAAAGATTCAAAATATTGGTGCGCGAACAGGGATGCCTTCATATGAACAAGTTATTCAATTCTTAAAAAAAAGAAATTATACAGAGTTTTTTTAATAAATTCAACTAAATGAGAAGATTACTTTGAAAAATAATAAAATTATTCAAGAACGTTTAAATCTAATCAATAATTTGAAAGCAAGAAGAATTATTGTTTCTGAAAATGTATATAATGCTATGTTAAACGTCCCTCGTCATCTTTTTTTACCAGAACTTAATTTAGATAAAGCTTATATTGATACACCTCAACAAATAGGGAAAGGTCAGACAATTTCTGCACCTCATATGAATGCAATGATGTGTGAATATCTTGAAATTAAACCGGGAGATAAAATATTAGAAATCGGAACAGGATCTGGATACCATGCAGCAATATTAGCAGAATTAACGGGAAAAGATGGCATAGTTTACACAATAGAAAGGATTCCTGAATTAGCTATAAAAGCTAAGGAAAAATTGAAGGAATTATCTTATTCAAATGTTGAAGTTATAATTAATGATGGGACAAAAGGATTAGAATCTAAAGCACCATTTGATAAAATTTTAGTTACCGCTGCAAGTCCAAAAATTCCAAAGAGTTTGTTAGTGCAACTAAATCCTAATAATGGTATTTTATGTATTCCTGTTGGAAAACGCCATTGGGATCAAGATCTAATAGTTATAAATAGAATTAAAGGGAAATATATAAAAAAAAAAGTTTGTAAAGTTATTTTTGTTCCCTTGATTGGAGAAAATGGATTTGAAAAATAAATAAAAAATTCATCTTAAGGGTAAATCAGGAAAAATATCAATATAGTTAATTAAATCGAATATTTCTTTCATTAAAGAATCTCTATTTAAATTTTCTTCAGTTTGAATTACTTCCTTGATTTTTGCCCTTGTTTCAGGAAATTTAGGATTAAATTCACATGCTGGACCGCTAATCAAACTTAATTCATAAAAACCTAATTCTTGACTGATTTTTATTATATCAAGTTTATCAAATCCAATCAAAGGGCGTATAATTGGAATATCCCGATTAATTTGATTAACAACATATAAATTATCTAATGTTTGCGAAGCTTGTTCACCCAAAATATCTCCATTCACAATTACTTTTACAATATAAAATTTTGCAAGTTCTCTTGCGACTGAAATCATTGTGCGTTTGCAAATTACACATGTTAATTTTGGATTACATTTTGTTTGAATTTGCAGTAATATTTTCTCATAATCGACAAAATGCATTCTTAACCTACGTTCTGTTAATTTTACTAATCTTCTTCCAACTTTTATTATTTTATTTCTATTTTTTTCCATTTTTACCCCTCCGTTTAAGAAAGATAAGGAAAAACAATCCCTTTTTTTTTTCATTATTAAATATGTGGCAATTGGACTATCTAAACCAGTAGATAAAAGAGATATAAATGGGTAGTCAAACTGAATATAAGAATTCTTACTTAACATCATCAATAATCTTTAAAATGTGATTATTTTTTAATATGATTATATTAAATAATAAATTCTTTTGGGAAATGTAATATCGTGATATTTTTTTCATATTTTGTTAATGGCAAGAGAATTGATTAAAGATTTTTCTCATAATTTTTCATAGAACTATCTCTTTAACAAAAAAATCGTGAATCATATGTCAAATTTTAGATTAATTCAATTTGAAAAATTAGAACCTTCATCACTCCATAATCCACTATGTATTATAGGAATGCCTGGAATTGCAGATATTGGAAAATTTGCAGTAGATCAACTTATAGGGATTTTTCAGGCAAAAAAATATTGCGAAATAATTTTTAATGATTATCCAGCAGGCGCCATAGTTGATGAAAGCATTCTTTCCACTCCAAAAGCAGAAATTTTATTTCATAAAGATCCAAAACAAATCCAAGATTTAATACTAATCACCGCAGATGCTCAGGCAATGTCTCCTAGAGGAATTTATGAAATCTCAGATTATATTGCTACAATAATCCAAAAATTAGGAGTAGCAAAAATTTTGGCATTAGGTGCATACCCAATAAAAAAATCCAAATCAAAACAAATAGATATTTATGTAACTTCAACAGAAACTAAATTCATTACCCAATTTCTTGAAACAGGTGAAACGAAACTAGTTAAAAAGGGAGTCATTATAGGCTCAAATGGTCTTATTCCCACACTTGCTAAGGCACGATTTGGAATAGAGGGTATTGTTTTATTGGCTGAAACAGATAATTCTGCAATAATGAATGATAATATGACAGATTTACAAGCTTCAATTCAATTACTCGAGTTAGTTGGTCGCTTTTTCAGACTTCCAATAAAAAATAATTTCAGTTCAAATAAAATAGATGAAATTACACAAGATCTCGAGACAAAGAGAAAAGAACTTGAAAAAGATTTAGAAAATACTCAACCTTATATAGAAATTGCCGAAGTTGATAAATCAATATATATTTAATATACATTTAAAAATAAAAAAAATAAAGCGCAGGCAACAGGGATCGAACCTGCGACCTGCCGGTTAACAGCCGACCGCTCTACCAACTAAGCTATGCCTGCTCTATATGATCCAATAAAAAAACTGGATTGTGATATATAAGCAAACATTAATTTTAAATTTTATTAATGATATGGTATTTGATTTTTTAATTTTAAGATGAGATCTCTTATTAATCTTCAAAAACTGTTTAAGGAATTTGATTTAAATACTGGTAATCCTTTTTTCCTATTTCCCAAAAATTTTAAAATTATGAAATATTTGCATAGAATATAATTCTTATTTGCCTCCGTAGTGTAGTGGTCAAGCATTGCGGGCCTTCACCCCGCCGACTCGAGTTCGAACCTCGGCGGAGGCACCAATTTTATGTAAGAGAATAATAAAGAACAATCTTTTATTGATACTTCGTTTTTTCAATTGCGTTAACACTATTGATAAATCTCTCGGTTATTTCATCGTTTCCAATAATACCAATTATAGAATGAACAATATTTCTTGCTTCACTTAAAACTGGAATCGCACCATATGTTAGTGGGAATAAAGATACAAAGGTAATTGGTTGACTAATATAACTTCCTGTTTCTTTATCTGTAAAAGCCATTTTTCCACTTGGGTTGCATAGAATCCCATAGAAATTATCTGGATCATTTCCAGAAACACATAAGTACGAAACTAAACCACCAAGTTTTAAGGAATCTGCTTCTTCAATCATTTTTTGAAATCCCACATTGGCATTTGCACTAAATGCATCAACAGGGATTGAAAATTTATCTGGATCAATTGATCTAGCATCAATATTTAATCCAGAAGAATTAACTAAGCCATAATTTAAAAATACGGGAGTTTGAACAGAATCTAATATTTCACTAATATTTTCAATTAATTCTTTTTGTTCTGGAGCAGGAGGAATATAAGAAGTTAAAGGAATTTCAGAGCCCATACCGCAGAGATATATCGCACTACGGACATTATTACTAAATAATTCAATTTCATCATTATTTACCTTCCCTGAACCAAAAAAGTTCTCGATTTCTTTTCTAAGATGAAATATGCTGGATCCAATATTATCTGCATTAAGTGGCCATTCTTGATTGTAATCATGAACAATAGTTAGAAGAGTTTGTTGTATTCGTACAGTTATTAGACAAATCTTCTCGAAAAATGAAAATGCGATTATTTGTCTTTGAATTCCAAGATCAAACCAATTCTCTTCACTCGAAGAAAAAGCAGCAGACGATACGCTGGTGATTGCATTACTATCTAGGTTTAAATCAGTATTTCGACCTGTTTTCGCTATTGAAAGTCCATTTTCATCAGATAATAATGCCATTATTGTAGCTTTGGATGATCTTAAAATAGTTGATAAATGTTTTACTAAAGTTTCTCGGACGCTCATATTTTTCCCGCAAATAATTGATAATTATAATATATAATAAAACCTAATTTATATTTCGCATATTCTCATAATTAATATTTTGCCAAAAATATCGATTCTAATTTCGAATTTCTGATTTAGGCAACAATCTTATAGAGATATTATTTTTATTATAGATATATGCGGGGAGAGGGATTTGAACCCTCGCGGCTCTACGCACTGGATCCTAAGTCCAGCATTCCACTTTCAATAGTAGATACAAAATTTCTATTGAAATTCGTGGACCAGACTTGATTATCCCCGCTATGAAAAATAAGTGAAAATCGACTAATAAAGATAAATATTTAAATTCTACAATAAATATAAAAATTCTTAAACAGATTTTTGATATGAACAGTGAACTTAATGATCTAAGATTATATGCTTTGCATTTAAATCAAGATGATCCTAAAAAAAATACAATTTTAAGACTAAACAAATTTAATTTGGTTAAATTAGGCAAGAAATTATCACAGTTTCCAAAAAATGCAATTGTCTTAGATCCTTTTAGCAAAAAAATAATAAATTTTCAAGATAGAGGAATTTTAAAAAAATCTGGAATTATTGTTGTCGATTGTTCTTGGGCTAAGATTGATTTAGTTTTTAATCAGAAATTCAAAATGGGAAGAAAGCTCCCCCATTTATTAGCAGCAAATTCAGTAAATTATGGAAAATGGGATAAAATAAGCTCAGCCGAAGCACTCGCAGCAGCATTATTTATAACAGGTTTTAAGGATGAAGCTAAGAAATTACTTTCAAAATTCTCCTGGGGAAAGGCTTTTTGGGAGATTAATAAAGGGTTTTTGAATACAGAGGTTAAAAAAGAAATAAATTAATTATTTCTTATTTGATGAGCGAATATAATCATCAATTCTAATGAAACTTATTGCCATTTCAGTTGCCAATGAGAAAATCTCAGTTATTACAGAGGTTGATTCAATGATACCAAATTTATGTGTATTGACAATTTCACCAGAACTAGAATCAAAACCAAAATAATTTTTCTTTGAATAATCACTTTGAGCTCTTAAATTTGTCATATAATCAAGAGAATCTTTTCCAGAATTTTCAATTATTGTTTTTGGAATAATTTCAAGTGCATCTGCATAATTTTCAATTGCAATTTGTTCCTTACCGCCTATTTTTCGAGCATATAAATTTAGATGCTTTCGTAATTCAATTTCAATGGAACCTGCTCCACCTACGATTTCAGGATTTTCGATAACAGATTTTATAACACCTAATCCATTTTTTAATGCACGTTCAGCATCATCTACAATAAGTTCGGTTCCTCCTCTAATAAGAATTGTTAATGATTTAGGATCTTTGCATTCTTCAACAAAAATCATATTATCTTTACCAATTTTTCGCTCAGAAACAAATTTTGCATATCCTAAATCATTGCTATGAATAGTTTTAACTCGAGTGATTATCTTGGCACCAGTTGCACGTGATAATTTAACCATATCGGAATGCTTAACACGACGGATTGCCATTATATTTGATTTAGCCAAATAATGTTGCGCTGTTTCATCTATTCCTTTTTGACAAAATACTACATTAACTCCAGCAGAAATTAACGCATCTGCGAGTTCTTTTATCAAATTTTCTTCTTGTTTTAAAAATCCACTGATTTCATCAGGATTTGATATTTGTATTTCAGATGAAAAATCAGTTTTTATAATTTCCAAAGCACCATCAATTAAGGCGATTTTTGCATTTTTTATATATTTAGGCATAATTGAACTTACAACCTCTTTATCTACAATTATACCCGTTATTAATTGAGAATTGGATAAACCTTCCCCTTCTTTTTTTATTAATTGTATATTATCTAAATCCACATAAGGGTTATTCCCTCTCATTTCAGTAATATTTAAAATGCAATCAACAACAATACTAGCGTAATAAGAAGTAGCACCGAAGAGATTTTTTGTATTCAAAGTTGTTTTTGCAATATTATTAAGAATCTCTTTATCATTTTTTTCAATTTTGATGGATAAGAGCTTTAAAAGTCTTTTAATTTCTTTAAGAGCATGAATATATCCTTCATAAATTAATGTTGGAGAAATATCAACTGATATCATTTCATATGCTCGTTTCATTAATTCTCCTAAGAAAATTACGGTAGAGCTCGCACCATCGCCAATTTTTTTATGAATTGTTTTAGAAAGCTCAACAACCATTTTCGCCGCAGGATTTTCAACACTTAATTCTTCCAAAATTTTTGCTCCATCACCAGTGACGGTTACTTCGTTCATTGAATCCACAATCATTTTGTTTAAACCTTTAGGACCTAAAGTGGTGCGGATTGATTCTGCAATAGTTTTAATTGCTTCAATATTTATTGATAAGGCTCTTCTTCCTTTCAGCTGTTCAGTGCCTTGTCTTAATACTAAGAATGGTTTACCAGATAGATTTGACATTTATATCACCAATATTTATACTAGGAAGTCTAAGTCATGAAAAATTAAAAATTTTTTCTGAATTATTAATTTCGATATTTTAATAATTTTATTTACAAATTAATGATAGGAAGGTAGAAAAAATGGAAAATATACCAATTATTTATATTCTAATTTTCAGGGGAGATCTTTGGTACATTTTTTCTATTTTGACAGATCTAATAGGAATTTTCCTTTTAATTGCTCAGCATTGTTCACTTCAAAGTCGATTTCTGATAAGAATAAAAGAAATTTTTATGATATATCAGATTGCGTTTCTTTTCTCATTAATATTTTGGAGTTTAAAATTTTTTAATCTCTTAAAAATTGATTTTTTGTTAACAATTTTTACAATTATTATTTTTTTATATAATTTAATATTAAAAATAATTCTAAAACAAAAAAAAATTCCTTCAATAGAGCTTGAAAAACCAGATTTTAAGAATTATAGTAAAGGGACTATAAATTTAGGAACAATTTTTTATAATCGGGAAATTCTTAAGAAGTTTAAACTCAATATCGAAGATTTGAAAAGACATATAATAATTTATGGTCAAACTGGAACGGGTAAAACTACTCTTCTTAATAATTTCCTTCATCAGTTTGAAAAGAAATATCCAAATATTCCTTTTATTTTATTTGAATTTAAAGGTGAATATAAGGAGCTTATGAAAGATGTGAAATCCATCAACGTTATTCGACCTGGATTAAATTTTTACTTTAATCCATTTGATAATGACATTTTCCCAGAAGATAATTATGTTGAGATCTTATTTGATGCTTTAAAATCTTGTCAAATCATAGAATCCAATAGCGATTTCTCTCCTCAGATGGAAAAAGTTCTAATTGATACATTAAGAATAGTATGCTCTAATAAAAAAATGCAGTCTTGGGATTATTTCTTTAAAATCCTTAAAATCTATACTGAAAAAAAAAAAAACGATATCCCACAATTAAATCAAACAATTATTAGTATAACTAATCGATTAAGGAGGTATTATGATGGTCCACTAAAAAGTCTCTTTAACTTTTCTTCAAAAACAAAAAAAATATCTGATTTATTGAAGAAAAATTGCATAATCGATTTAGGGAACATTTTAAATTTAGGTGGTTCAAAAGAAGATGTGATTTTTTTTGCGAATTTAGTTTTAAAATGGATTTGGGAATATAATATGAAAAAAAGACCTACAAACGAATTAGAGCACTTAACAATCTTTGAAGATGCTTCTTATATTGCATCAAAAAAGATGTTAGAAACTACAAAGATTTCGACATATTTAGAAGATATAGCGATGCTTCTTCGTGGTAAAGGGGAAGCTCTGATAACTTTAACCACAACTTTGGATATAAGTAAAAACATTATTAGAAATTCTGGATCTAAATTTTTTTTTAAATTTAATGAAAAAAATGAAGACGTTATTCATTTTCTTGGATTTCAAAGTAATTTTCCATTAAAGGCCAATGAACTAATAACAGGGTATTGTTTAGCAAAAATTGACTCAATTCCTGATGCTTTTTTGTTAAAAATTAAAAATACAAATAATATAAAATTATTAAAAAGAGGGACTAAAAATTTGAAAAAAGTAAATAATCGAAAAATAAAAGAATCGAAAGCAGATTATATAACAAATGATCCTATAGAAGTTATTAAACATAAAGTATGTTCATCTCCTCTTCAAATAATTAATAATAGAATTGAGAGTTTGATAAAAGAAGCTGAAAAATTGAATAAAGAGGAAAAATATGAACAAAGTGTAAGAGAAATCATTCAGACATTTAAAGAATTAGTTCAAAAATATCGAAATTTCCTTAAAATCCCTGAATTTAGCAATATAATAAATTTTTATGAAAAAATTTCTAAAGATTTCTATTGGAAATACTCAATTTTATGTAAAAACACTTCATTCTTTATAAAACTAATAGATAAATATAATAAGACCAAGACAATTACTTCACACGAAGCTTTATTTTCTTTGGATAATCTTAAGAACATTTTTAATGAATTTAAAGAATTGACGAATAAATCTTCAAAGAATCTCAATGAAATAGACGTAAGAAAAGAGGAGAAAAATAAGTACGAGCAAAAAACGAAATCTGATAATCAAAATGGAATGTTTGATGTAAGTTTTTATTATTTTCATAGAATAATCGGACCAGAAAAATATTATCAGATTGGTTCTACTATTGTTAATGAAGAAATTGAAAGGCAAATTCCCAAGTATTTGGATGTTAATATGGGTGAAATGAATGTTTCAATTGAGAATTATCAAATATATATATATATATTTGAAATTGAGTCTAATTGGGCTAGAGGAAATAAAGAACTCTTAGAATTTGTAATTTTGTATGACAAGAAAAAATATTCTGCGAGAGAAATGCCTAAAGAAATTATTAATTTAGCTAGAAATTTCATAAATAGATTAAAATCAAATAAAACGAGATATATGGCCTTTTATATCGACAATTCGGAAGAATTAAAAGAAAATAGAAAGCTAATTACAGCTGAGGCTCAATCATTTAAAAAAGAATTAAATGAGTTCTATAGAAAAATAAATAAATTAAATATAGTGAGAACTACAATTAAAAACGATAATAATTTTGAACGTGATAATTTAATGACAGTATTTGCCAAAATTGAAAGCGAAATCCAAAAACTTCTTATCCAAGAGAATTCTCAGACGTACTAAAACTATAACCATTGAAAATTTAGAAATTCCAATAACTTTTTATGAGTTTTAATAAAATATTTTACCATATGTTGATTGGAATAGTCGGAAAGCCATCATCAGGTAAAAGTACTTTTTTAAATTCTGCTTGTTTAACTGAAGCTAAAGTGGGAAATTATCCTTTTACAACAATTGAGCCGAACTTGGGAAAAGGTTTTATTCGAATAGATTGTATATGTAAAGAATTAAATGTAAAAGATAATCCTAAAAATTCGATTTGTAAAAATGGCATTAGGTTTATTCCAGTTAAATTTTTAGACGTTGCAGGTTTAGTTCCAGATGCTCATATCGGAAAAGGGATGGGAAATAAATTTCTTTCTGATTTATCACGAGCAGATGTATTATTACATGTGATTGATATTTCTGGAAGTTTGGACGCTGAAGGTCAAGAAATTGATGAAGGTTCGAGGGATCCACTTGAAGATATTAAGTTTTTAGAGAAGGAAATAAATTATTGGTTTAGAGATATTCTTATAAGAAAGGATTGGCAGAAATTTGTACGCAAAATTGAACAAGAAAAATTAAGCTTTGTTGATGTCTTCTATGACCGAATGGCAGGGATTTCTGTAAGAAAAGATCATATATATTTAGCAATGAAAGCATCTAATTTAGATTTTGAGCATTTAACAGTATGGAAGGAGAATGATGTCTTACATTTTGCTACGAAACTTCGCGAAATTTCAAAACCAATTATTATTATCGCAAATAAGGTAGATAAACCGAATGGTGAAGAAATTTTTAAAAAATTATCTAAGATTTATAAAAATACTATTCCATGTAGTGCTTTAACAGAATTATGGTTAAGAAAATTTGCGGAAAAAGGAATTATTGAATATTTTCCAGGGGATTCACATTTCAAGATATTAGATAAAAAAAGTTTGTCTGCTCAAGAATTAGATGCTCTTCAAAATATTGAAGAAAAAATATTAAAAAAATTTGGTAGTTCAGGAATTCAGAAAATAATAAATTATTCAGTCTTTGATGTTTTAAAACAAATTGTAGTTTATCCAGTATATGATCTAAATACATATTCTGATAAAGATGGAAATGTGTTGCCAGATGCACATCTTATTACAAGTGGAACTAAATTAAAAGAATTTGTGGATGAAAAAATCCATTCCAATTTAGCAAAAAACTTTATTTATGGAATAAATGGGAGAACAAAATTGAGATTAGGTGAATCTTACATTTTACAAAATCAAGATGTTGTTAGAATCGTTTCTGCTTCAAAAGGAAAATAATAAATCTAATAATTTAATTATTTATTCATTTATTCATTATCACGTGATGATAAAGCGATATAAACCAACATAACAACTATTAAAACTATGCTAAATAGCTGCAGTATTAATTTATACTGTTCCATATCCCAATCAGATATTTTAAGTGGAAAAAACATACTAATTCTAAGACTCTCTGAAATAATTAAAAAATTTTGGTACATATTTTCAAAAACTCACTTACTTAATATTTCTTATTTTTGAAATGGATCATATTATAATTAATGGACCCAGGGGAATTTGAATCCCCGACCCCCTGAGTGCAAGTCAGGTGCTCTACCAACTGAGCCATGGGCCCAATATATTAAAAAAATAGAAAATACTAATGAAAATTTATATCTTATTAAATATGAAAAGAACTAAAAAAAATAAAAAGAAGATCTATGGGCATTAAACCCATAGAAATGTTGTGGAGGTGATCCAGCCGCAGGTTCCCCTACGGCTACCTTGTTACGACTTCTCCCTCCTCACGCAGCACAATTTTAAAACGACCCTTAGGACCATTTTTCAACTATACTACACTCGGATGGAGCGACGGGCGGTGTGTGCAAGAAGCAGAGACGTATTCACCGTGCGATGATGACACACGATTACTAGGGATTCCACGTTCATGTCGGCGAGTTACAGCCGACAATCCCAACTGAGATATGGTTTCGAGATTGGCTTCTCTTTTCAGAGTCGCGACCCATTGTCCATACCATTGCAGCCCGCGTGTGGCCCGGGGGATTAGGGGCATACTGACCTGCCGTGGCCCACTCCTTCCTCCATCTATATGATGGCAGTCCGCTTAGCGTTCCCAACAAACCCATAAGGGCTTTTGATGGCAACTAAGCGTGTGGGTCTCGTTCGTTGCCTGACTTAACAGGACACCTCACGGCACGAACTGGCGACGGCCATGCACCTCCGCTCAGCTTGTCTGGTAAGGTCGTCAGCCTGACCTTCATTCTGCTGTCGCCCCCGGTAAGTTTCCCGGCGTTGAGTCCAATTGAACCGCAGGCTTCACCCCTTGTGGTGCTTCCCCGCCAATTCCTTTAAGTTTCACCCTTGCGAGCGTACTTCCCAGGCGGCGCGCTTAACAGTTTCCCTACGGCACTGATACAGCTCAAAGCCCTACCAACACCTAGCACGCATCGTTTACGGCCAGGACTACCGGGGTATCTAATCCCGTTCGCTCCCCTGGCTTTCGTCCCTCACTGTCAGGCGTGTTCCAGTCTGACGCCTGCGCCACTGGTGGTCCCCCAAGGATTATCACATTTCACCGCTACCCCTGGAGTACCTCAAACCTTTCCCACCCTCTAGTAAAGTAGTATTCCTAGCTGACCGACAGTTAAGCTGCCAGATTTAACCAGGAACTTACCAAACCGGCTACGGACACTTTAAGCCCAATAATATTCCCGACCACTTGAAGAGCTGGTTTTACCGCGGCGGCTGGCACCAGCCTTGCCCTCTCCTTTCTCATAGGGTTATTTACACACCTATAACAGCTAAAATTTAATTTTAGCACTCCGGGTAACCTTATCACACTTTCGTGCATTGTAAAGGTTTCGCGCCTGCTGCGCCTCGTAAGGCCTGGATCATTGTCTCAGTATCCATCTCAGGGCTACCGCTCTCACGGCCCTTATCGATCATAGGCTTGGTGAGCCATTACCTCACCAACAACCGTAATCGAAAGCGATCCTATCCTTCAGCGAATTTTCCGCATTTAGAAATATCTTTCGATGGAAAACCATTCCAGGAATTTCCAACTATGGAGTATTAGCCTCAGTTTCCCGAGGTTATTCTCCACTGAAGGGTAAGTTGATTACTTGTTACTGAGCAGTTCGCCATGGAACAAGCTGTTCCATTCGACTTGCATGGCTTAGTCTTACCCGGATAGCAGTCGGATCTGGCAGGATCAACCAGAGTTAATTGTATCGAATCCTTCCATTATTATCCGCTCACTATAGAAAAAATTATTAGAATTGACAAGTTCATTATATCTTAGATGAAACTTGCCCGTGTTCATAACTACTTCAGTCCTAATTTCCATAGGACTTCATTTTGTTTCCCAAATCTTTGGAAAGGAGTATTTCATGTCGATGGCAATTGCCGTGATCAATACTCACGCCGTTTAAGATATGAGTTATTTGAGTCGGTTGTGACTCAAAATATAAAATGAAAATGAAAATATAAACATATCGAATCTTAGAGTGTAAAAGTCAGTGCGTTTTCTTCCTTATTAAATTTTGATATTTCAATTGAAAAGTAAATAAAATTATTGGAACGCAATATCATTTAAATTTTTAGAAATATCTTTGCAAACTGAAGGAATAAGAAGGAAAAAATTTATTAATGTTGATATTTAAAATAAGACTTTATTTCTTTAAGTTTCAATTTAGGCTTAAATTTTTAAAATATAGTTAAAAACGTCACATTTATCTATTGTTTGGAATAAATAATCTAAATTTTCAACATAATTCAGAATTTTTGTTTTTTTTTTAGATGTTTAAATATAATTATGGAGTTTTTTAACCAATTAATCGAATGGGTGAATTATAATTAAACTCCAAGATGAAGTAAAGAGAAATCTTGAGAAAATAAAAGCTACAAGAGGCGTTGAAAATGTTGTTTTAACGCAAAGAGATGGAAATCCAATTCATTACACTGGAATTTGGTTTTCAAAAGATGAGATTTTCAGTATATCTGCAGCTACATCTGCTATTTATAATTGCGGAATTGAACTTCATAAGCAAAATTTAAAATATATTTTAATTGAAGGGAATAAAGGAAAAATTTTATTATTTCCACTGAAGAATTACGGGAGTCCAACTCTAAACAAAATTATTCGAGCACAGGGTTTACAAGGAAATGATAATGATTTCTTTATTGCTATCTCTGCTCAAAATATGATAAATTTAGGAGGGATATTTCTAAAAACTCGTAATAGTTTAATTGAAATAAAAAAATCCCTGATTCTTTCTGGGGAAACATTTAAACCACCTTTACGGCATTTTTCAAAAAAAAACATAGATGAAATTATCGGAGCCTCAGATGTTAGAGAAGATATAAAAAAAAATGAAAAAATACAATTATTTTCCTTAAATATCCCTCCAAGAATATATTTGGAATTAGATAACATTCTACGGGATCTTGGTAATCAAACCCTTGACCTAATTAAATCTTACATTTCAATTGAGGGTGGTTTTGTTGTTTCTAGCTATCCTCAATCAAAAATAGATCAAAATAAATTAGATTCTGAAGCTACAATGGGGTATTCACTTTTTAAAACAGCAGATAAATGTGCTTGGTTATTAAAAAAAATGCATGTGAATTCAATCCTATTAGAATGTGTTGATAAATTTCAATTTATTAATAAGGTTGATTCAAATATATTTTCCATTGAAATTGGTAAAGGGAGGCAGAAACTAGGCTTACTTCGGTTAATCATACCAAGATACTGTAAAAAAATTACTACTGTATTGGAAGAAGCTCGAAAGTACGAAATAAATCCTGAAAATCTAAATTTAGAGAAGATGTTTACAGAATTAATTTTTTAAATAAGGAGATAATTTATATGAACCTAATTGAATTGTTTACAAGCTCAAAAAATGAAGACATCGCATTAATCTTACATTGTCTTTTAGATAGGATCCCAATAGTGATCATTAGTTCAAATGAAGAAGATGTGGAAAATATAATAAATGGATTAACAAATCTAATATCATTCCGCAATATCATGATATTTTATACAGATTTTGTTGATCTTGATGATTATAATAATTTACTTGAATCTGAAGAGTATGACATGGAAATTCAGAGAAATGTTTTTCTCTGTTATCCTTTTGCTTTAGAAAAAGCAATTAGCTTATTTAGCAATTTTAATTTTTGGATTATTGGATGCACTAATAATGTCGAAAATAGACCTACTCTAAATAAATTATTTAAGGTTTTAAATAGGGCAAGTTCTCAATTCTTACTCATCAATATTCATAAAAATACTTTAAAACCTATAAAAGAAGGGAATAACGGTATTAAATTGGATATTTCATTTGAAAAATCATTATATCAGAATGCAATAAATCATACGGAAGTCGCAATTGAAAAAATGAAAAGAATTATCTCTAAAAGGATAAATACAAAAAAAATTTTAAATGAACAATACGAAAATATAATGAATTTTTATTTTGAAGAGATGGAATTAAAGGAAAACATCATAAAAAAGGAAATATCGGATTTTTATTTGGCATCTAAAAGAACTTTGAATATTTTATCTCGTATGAAGAATTTAGAAGTTTTAGGTTATCCTACAAACATTTCTAGTAAGACTTTATTTTCTACAATCGCATATAATCAATCTTCAATTGAAAGAATTTTAAATTTTATAATGCAAGAATGGAATATGGATTTTAAGACATTTTTGAATTCAAAAAAATCATCAAATTTTACAGATACGTTTGAAAGTCTATGGGGTTAAAAAAATGATTGTTAATTATAAAACAAAATTGATCCAGATTAAAATTGTATATTATGGCTGTGCTTTATCAGGGAAAACAACTAGTTTGAAAAGCTTATTTAATAAATTTGGAAAAAATGGAGAACTTACATCCATAGAAACTACAACCGGGAGGACTTTATTTTTTGATTTTGGTACATTACAAATGATTGGTGGTGAATGGATGGTAAAAATTTTATTATATTCTGCAACTGGGCAAGATTTTTATGCATCTACAAGACCTGCTACTTTATCTGGAACTGATGGGATTGTTTTTGTTATAGATTCCCAAAGAAAATATTTTGATGATAACTATCAATCTTGGAAAGAATTAAATTATTATTTTGCAGAAAATGTTTTTAAAATCCCGATAGTATTATCTTTAAATAAAAGAGATTTACCCGATATTATAGATATTAATGAAGTGTTAAACAAATACGAGTTAAATAAATTTAATACATCCCAAATAATTGAAACAATTGCACTCTCAGGAAAAGGAGTGACAGAAACATTCAAAAGTATAATATCATTAATCTTTCCATCTATTATCATCAGGTAGATTAAATTGATTCAAAATATTGAATTTCTATCAATATTTTTTTTTGAAACTGACAAAAAAATCGTTTTAATCACATCTGTTTTCTTAATAATAGTGATTTTAAGTTTTTTTATTCTAATTTTACCAGATTTTCTTCCAAAAATGATGATCTTTATGATTGAAATTGGATGTACCCTTTTAATTTTTCAAATTAGTGAAGAAATTTCATATAATATAAATTATTTTTTAGATTTAATGCTAAATTTCCAAGGAATTACTGAAGTTTCTTTAGAATATCTTGGAATAATCATTGAAATCGAAATTCAAGTAAAAATTTTTAAAATTTTGAGTTTAACGTTATTAATAATAAATTTCTTTTTTACATTAATGGATTTAATATAAAATAAATCTATAGTTTAATTTTTTTTTTTATCAGAAATTCACAATATTGATTGTTAGGGTTCTCAATTGAACACTTTGTTTCTAATACATTTACATTTTTCATTATATATTCTCCGAAACCTTTTAGAAGTCCAAGAATATAAGAACAGATAAATTTTTTCTCTTGTTTATTAAAAGTTGCGATATTATTGTACAATTTTATTGTTATTTCTTCATCATTCAAAAATATTAATGTAAA
The DNA here is from genome assembly GCA_030612265.1 of Promethearchaeum sp. Lineage (GTDB taxonomy): Archaea > Asgardarchaeota > Lokiarchaeia > Sigyniarchaeales > Promethearchaeaceae > Promethearchaeum. Next base: position 10,269 of record JAUWOE010000009.1, on the reverse strand, counting down.
CTTTCCCCAACCTGTTATACTTGCCATTTTAAGAAAATTATTTGAAAATTTTTTAAGATCTTTAGTTTCATATTGAGAATCACATTTTTCAGCAAGAAATCTACCAAAATTCTTTCCTAAATATTGAATAATAGGTTTTGAGCCAGTATTAAAAATTGATCCAAGGGAGGAAATGATATCCACAGGGACCAGGATAATATTTTCTTCACAAAAAGATAAACCGTCATCTTTATTTATAAGTTCTTTCATTTTCATCCTTTCTTTATATGGAAATATAATTTAAAGTTATTCTTCTCATGATTTATATCATATTTTTCCTTATCAATTATTTTATTCTCTTTAAAAAAATATTGAATAAGACCAAAATAGAAATTGGCAATTGATTTCAATGAAATATCTGAGGGATATTTAATCCATAGTATGAGGGAATTGATAGAAATATTAATAATTTCTTTTTTTTTCGTAAAAAATAATTTTCCGAAACCTAATTGATACAATAAATCTATAAGATGTTTTATCTGTGATTCAAAATTCTTCTTTTTTAATTTTGGTTCTAAAGATGTCCAAAGGAAATCTCCAATTAAACTCCCAATTTTATATAATGAATCTTCTATATTTGTGTGCAATAACAAATGAAATTCAAATAGATCATAAGGTCGTAGTAAAACTAATGGGAGTTGTGAATTTTTTATTTTTAATTGGAAATTAATTGGATCAACTTCGATATTTTTCATGAATGATATCTACATGGAAAATATTTATATTAAAATTTTATTTATTAGTTTGTTCTAGAAAAATGTATAAAAATAAATGATCAACTCCTTAGATCTAATTATCAGATAACTTCAATTATTTTGGGTCTCAGCACCCCACTAATTGTGCATGAATTAGTGAACTTACGGTTGCTCCATCCCTGGCCTAGCCGATTTTGTCCTCTAAGTTAATTACTTTTTCTCTACAGGAAAAGCTTTAACCTAATCCATCTCAAAAAGCGAATGTTTCATAGACTAGTAAAATAATTTCTTTTATTTAATTCATAAATTTTCAAAGTTTTTTCAGTCCATTATAGGCATGGCTCCACCCAATATAGGGCTTCAAGGGATTGCCTAAATCCCCACGATCATTTCTATAAATTCTTGAAAGTTTTTATTTTTTATCATAAAATATAAAAAAACCTTCATCCTTTTTTATTGCTCAAAAATTGGTTAATACTAAATTTTTACGTTGATTTAAAAAAAACCTAAATGAATCTAAATCATCTTTAGAAAAAATTTCAATTCTTTGTAATTTCTTAATGCTCGTGTTTTCTATTAATGCTTTTTGTTCATCTTTAATCGAAAAAAATAAAATTGTATGATTTATGTAATATTCTTGATTTCTAAAATAGTTCAATAACAAATTGAAATTATTTTCTAAAATTAAAACTCGTATTTTAAAGGGATTAATTAAAATATCAGATTTTGAGTTAATTGTAAAGCTAATTAACAATTCGTTTAAAATAGTAATAATTTTTTTTCTAAGGGATTTTTTATTTATTTTTTCAAAATTTGCGTTTTTCTTTAAATCTTGTTTTATTTGCTTGGTAGAATTAATAATTTTTAAATAATGATAAAAATCACTATTTTCTATTAAAGATGAATTAGAAAGTTGTTTCCTTTTTATTAAATTAATAAAATCATATCTGGAGATTTCCACTAATTTCAAATGCGATTTTAATGGTAATGATTTATTAAAATTTAGAAAATTTATCAATTTTTCATAAGAATTTGATATTAAAATGAAAGATAATTTTAAAAAATCATCAGATTTATAAGAAAATAAGAAATATCCTTTGATTTTCATAGTTCTAAAAAACAATATTAATTGTCTTATCCGATTTTCTTTAAAAAAGGAATTTTCAACTTTAAATTTGAAAATATTTTGTTCTATGGCAATTTTATAATCAATTAAGGAGATATATTTTTCTTTTTTATTAATTGAAATATGGACATTCTTCATTTGACTAAAATCAACAAAATAAAAAAAAGAGTTTTCCAATTCTTTCTCCGCCAGCAATTTAAAAAATTTTTTTTTTATTGTAGATAAACTCATTAAGATGCTTTTTTTATAATTCAAAATTGCTTTTATAGATTTATTTTTAAATTTAATAAATAAAAAGGTATTTTCTCCGCATATATCAATTACCCCAAAAATATTTTCTTTGTTTAAGGTTTTTTTTAATATTTTAGTTAAAGAATCCATAATATTGGTAGCATATATGCGAATAGAATAAAATCCCACATAAAATTTTGGAAATTTATAGTATATAAGATGATTTTCAATTTGAAAGTCTAAAATAGTTGGTCTTTTTTGAACCATTAATTGATTTTTTCAATTTAAATTATTAAAGGATCTACATTTTCAGGGAAATCTGATAATTTTTATTTTCAGTTACCTCTCAAAGAGTAAGTATAATATATTCAACTAATGAAACAATACTTAATATTAAAGAAAAACTTAGGTCTGAAAATTTAATTAAATACAAAATGATAAAGAAATCTAAAGTGATTTCTTTTGTTTCAATCCCAATATTTTATTAATCAGAAAAATTCAAACATTTGTCCAGAATGTAAAGCTAATTTTATTCAAAATGGACATGAAAGAGTTTGTGTAAATTGCGGTTTAGTTATTGATTCTGTTTTATTTGTAGATAGCTTTCAATTTAATGACACAATTAATTCAGATTTATCGACAGGGGATCAATTTGTTTCTATTGGAAAAACTGTTGATAATATTTGTACTCTAGGAAGTCATATTGATTATTTCTCCACAAAAGTATTTAGTGATTATAAACATAAAGTAATTTCATCAAATTATCAAAAGAAATTCAGAAAATTAAAAACATACACTTTTCCAATAAAAATAAAAAATCATGAAACAGATTATAGAATTTTAAGAATATTAAATAATATAACTAAATATTTAAGGCTATCTTCAATAGTAAAGAATCATGCAGCCTATTATTATCAATCAATTAAGCATAAAGCTCCATCCATTCGAAATCATATCTCATTAATTGGTTTTTGTATTTTTTATGCTTCGAGAGAATTTTGCTCTAATGCTCCAGTTAGTATTCGTGAAATATGCAAAATATTTACCATGTTGGGCCATAGAGTTAGCCCAAGATTAATTATAAGAGACAGTATTGAATATCAGAAATTTCTAAAAAAGAAAAACCATCCTCATAAAAGTGAAGATTTCATCGCAAGATTTATCAATTCGATTGTAAACTCACCTGAAGTTATAAATAGGATGCAAAAGAAAAAATCTCTTTGGACTATGATAGTTTATAAAAACCTTTTAGAAAATAAATGCAAATTTATAATAAAAACCATTAATAAAGGAAGGAAACGGTCATGGAACCCTTTTATTCTAGCAAGTGCAACAGTTTATTGTGCAGATAAATTATTGGCAAAAGATTATGAAACAAAATCAATTTTAACTCAAAAAATTGCTTCAAATGCAATGAAAATAGCAGAATATTCAATTCGAGACCATTATGTAAAAATTCTTAAACCTTTATTTAATACTAATAACCTATAAGGGAATGATTCAAATATCCAGTAATTTTAATATTCTTTGTTTGTCCAACAACAGCATTTTTACTTAATACTGGTACGTAATATAAATTTCTTCCCATATATGGAAATTGAACCTTTTCTCGATGTTCATTAAAAAATACATCACCCTCCCATCCATCCCATTTTTTGTTTAAAATTTCTGAGTAATTAGAAAAAACTATAGATAATTTCTTAGATCTCTTTTTTATAATTTGGGAATTTAATTGATGATATTTTTTTGCTTCAGTATTTGGTCTTACGGAATATTTTGATATATTTAAAATACTAGGTTTCCATTTTTTTATGAAATTTTCTGATAGATCAAAATCTTCTTCTGATTCACTAGGAAATCCAACAATTATATCCGTTCCAATTCTAAACAATTTATCATATTCCTTCAATTTTAATAAAATTATTTCAGCTTCTTCAATCGTATAATTTCTTTTCATTTTTTTTAATATTTTATTACTTCCAGACTGAATCGGGATATGAAGAAATCGATAAAACCTTTTATCGCTGAATATTTGTTGAAAATCAGAATAAAATTTAATAAAATAATCAGGATTTATCATTCCCAATCGAAAATGAAAAAAACCCTTTAATTGAGAAATTTCTTTCAATAAATGATGCAATTTTTTCTCTTCAAAATCATAATTTCCAAGATCTTGACTAGTAATATGAAATTCTTTAATTCCTTGTGATATTAGTGATTTAAATTGATTTATTATTAGTTTTGAATCAAAGGAGAGCAAATTTCCACGAGCAATAGTAGTACAGCAATATGAACAGTTTTTATTGCATCCTTCTGATATTTGAATAATTGATATCGGTGATTTGTTGTTGATTTGAGGAATAATATTTGATTTATCTTCATAAACCGGAAGTTTTTGATTAAATTTTTTATTTTTATAAAGAATATTTAATGTTCTTGGAATATCTTTAGGATTAAGGATGAATCCCTTATCGAAGATCATTCTTTCTATTTTATTGTAAATTTTTTTATCTATTTGCGGGAGACAACCTGTAATAATATAATATTTGAAAGGAAATTTTTGTACGAGTCTTGAAATATAATTAAGAATTTTAGATTCGGTGGAAAGTTTGACAGCACAAGTATTTATAATAACTAAATCAGCATTATTTATATTTTTGTGAATAAAACCATATTCCCTTAAAATTTTTTCAATTTTTATAGAATCTCCTTGATTAAAAGTACAACCATAAGTAATTACAATATAACTTTTTAGATTGATCATTGTTATAACTTTTTAAATTTAAAATAATGATAATGTTATTTAAAAAAGTGCTTCTATCGGGATTCGAACCCGAGTCACAAGGGTGAGGGCCTCGCATGCTTGACCGAACTACACTATAGAAGCTTTTTTTAGCGAATGAATAGAATTCATTTATTTTTGAAAGTCAATCTTAACATTGACTAGCCGATTTCCTTAATTTTTTTGATTATATCTAAAGTTTGATTTAAATTTGATAGAATTTTTGAAATAATTAATAAATCATCAGTTTTTTCTAGTTTTTGAGATAAATTTGAAACTAAATTAAAAAAAAAATTATTTAACCTCTTATAATCGTAAGTTATGTGTTTTTCAATTGAAATATTTTTGCCTAATTCAGTTTTCCCTTCGGTTAATGCAGATTTTTTATTTCCTAAATCACCTTTTACGATGATAACTTCGCGATCACAGATTGGACAATAAATTTGATCATTCTTTAAGCGAAAAAGAATATAATTGCAATTTGGGCAATATTTATCCAACATTGTTGCCCCACTTCTTAACAAAGTGGCCATTTTTTTGATATTTGGCTCTTCCATTCTTAAACATTCTTTGTTTGAAGATTTTCTTCTTTTATTTTTTGGTTTTTAATTAAATGTGTAATATATCCAGCAATTCGATTTCTAACAGGTTTTGACTGAATTATTGCATATTTTTGCAATTGCATTTTATTATCTTCAAAAACTGTTGAAAAAACTGTAGGATACATTTCTACCAACTCTTTCGATACTTTTTTTATAAATACTGGACGAACTTTTCCCATGTAGATCACTCAATATTCACCAAATCATGAAAAAATTTTAACTTTGTGTTTTAAGAAAAATACGACTTTTAAAAACATAGATATAAATTTTATTTGATGAAAAAATATGCATTAATTCTAATACTCAATGTATTCTTAATCTTTCAGTACTTTTCATATACAAATGCATATAATCTGTTTGATCCCGTCCCAACTATTGAAACAGATAAATTAGAATATTTTTTAGATGAAGAAATCTCAATTCGTGCTTCATGGAATATATATAGTTCTCCATATGAAGAAACTCACATAAAAATATTTCTGATTAGCACGGATCCTGAGATATTAACTCAAAGCTGGGTAATCAACAACTCTCTTTATGAAATCGATTGTCCATTCGAGAATGGATACAATTTGTTTCAAACTTTTATTCAATGTTCAACCTTATCTTTAAATTCGTCACAATTTCCGATAACAATATGGGTTCTACTGATGATTTATAACATGGAAGATGAAATATTGATTAACGATAATATTTTTTGGAATTGGACTCAAATTACTTTAAAGAAATATAATTCAATATTTTCAACTCAAATAGAAGATCAAATAAATCTGGAATTTAAAGATGACTATATTATAAATAATTCAATAATCGCTCAACAAAATAATTCTAAATATTACTCAGATGGAATTATTTCAGCATCTTTAAAAATAAATACAACTCTAATTGATACAAAAGATTATAACATTTCAGACAATGGAAGTTTCTCTATAAATATTGATGATTTTAATATAAATTTTACAGGTTTATATAACCTTTCTTTAAAAATTTTAGAGAATGATTTATTTTATGGTGAAGATTTCTTTCAGATTATTAATATTAGTGAAAAAATAATTGAAATAACTACTTTGAATAAAAAAAACTATATATTCAATTCTTCAAATGATTTTTTCGTAATTGAAATTCGATTAGTTGATAAAAACAATATTACTGTTGTATTAAATGATCCAATTTGGGATATTCAGACGAATTTTAATCAAAATGACATATTTTTTATGAATAATTGTTATTACATTAGATTTATTTATCCACAACTTTCGGGAAAATATTTTGTTAACATATCTGTTTTTAAAATTGGATATGAATTCAATTCACTTTATTATGAATTTGAGTTTAAAGAATTTCCTATTGCTGATTTTTTTTCATCATCAAATTTAATAATTGCTGGGCAAACTGTTTACTTTTACTATTCAGGAACAGTAATGAATGATCGCTTATTACTTCATTGGGATTTTGGAAATGAAATTGGAACTGCTAATGAAATTAACCCCGATTATACATATAATATTCAAGGATTCTACACAATCATCCTAACTATTTATGATGTTGATGGGGATAATATTGTTGTGAAAAAAATAGATTATATCGAAGTAATTGAAGATTGCATACCTGAAGCAAATATTACTTTTAATTCTCAATCTTTAATAATAGGTGAAGAGATTTCTTTTTTTTATACTGGAACCTCAGGAAATGGATTAATTTCTTTTGTTTGGGATTTTGGTGATGATAATGGCATATCTCATGAGAGAAATCCAAGATATACATATCAAACACCAGGAATGTTTACTATCATTTTAATAGTTATAGATTTAGATGGAGATAATAGTACTTTTATCCAAAATATTCGAGTTTTAGAACATTCAGATAACATAATTCTAAATAATAAATTCAAAGATAGAGCTCTTATGTATAGTTTATTTTTCTCCTTTGTTGCTGTTTCAATTATTATTGGGTATTCAAGAATTAAACGTAAGAACATATCTAAGAAGATACCATTAAAAACTTTAAAATTATAATGATATAGAAAAAATTAGAGCATTTATGGATAAAATACCCGCTTTTTTGTATGTATTCATTGAGACATCAGACTATTCGGGATACTAAAGCGAAATCTCGACATTCTTTGCTTTTTTCCCCTTTCTTCAAGGATCTTAGTCGTTTCAATCTAGAAAAAGAAAATTTCTCATGAATTCGATTCAATCATAGATCTTTCTTTAATAGAGACGTTTCTATTCTAAGTTTTGATTTTCATCAAGATTAATATCTCCTTGGTCGAGAATAAGAAGCGAGGTTCCTCATTGTTAAGAAACAACGTAAGTCTCTTAATCCTAAATGCATATATTCTTAAAAATTGATTAAAGAAAAATTTTTCGGTGTTTAAATTATTTCAATTTTAAGATTATATGAACAATGTTTAAAAGAAACTTCTTTCAAAAATTTCTAAAAAGATTTGTTAAAGATGAAGAGGGCAGTTCTACAATTGAATCTGGTCTCTTGATTGCATTTTCAATGATACTTCTTTTATTATTAGTAGGTATCGCTCAGAATATATATACTTGGATTGAATCGACAGTTGTAGATGTATTGAACTTTAGTTTTTTTAGATAATGATAAATCAATAAATCATCAGTCCCTTGACATTTTTTTTTAACCGACAAATTTCATATTTAGTTTTTATATTTTTGGAGGAAGATAATTGACGTTAAATTTTTTGGAGGAACAATATTACAGAAAAAGTTTATTTTTAAATGAAGAATTCTTTGAAGTGAGTTATCTTCCTGAAAATATAATCCACCGAGAACAAGAATTGATAATGCTTTCTAAAATATTTATTAAATTGATAGAAACACCTTTTCGAATATCAAGGAAAGTTATGATTTATGGAGATGTTGGAATTGGAAAAACTGCTATAGCCAGAACATTTGGAAGAATGCTTCTACTTTCAGCAAATAAAAGAGATATCAAAATAGAATATGTCCATATAAACTGCCGAATAGAAAAATCAAATTTCAAAATATTGAATCAGGTTCTAAGAAAATTAAATTGTACAGTTCCAATACGAGGTTATTCTCCTCAAGATTTAATCACTATACTTCAAGATTACCTTAAAAGCAATGATATTTATTTGGTTTTAGTACTAGACGAATTAAATCATATCCAGAATTTTAATTCGAATTTTGATATTATTTATTCTTTAACTCGGTTGAATGACATTGATACAAGCAGATATTTTTTATCATTAATAGTTATCGTTCGAGATATTACGCTTTTGAGGAATTTAGACGAATCTACAATAAGTACACTTCAAGGAAGTATTCTAACTTTAAAAAAGTATACTATTAGTCAAATTGTAGATATTTTAAATGGTAGAATTGAGAAGGGGTTAAAAAAAGGGATAATTAAAGAATCATTTGTACACTTAATTGCTGAGAAAATATCAGATTCCGGGGATATAAGAAAAGGCTTAAATATTATTAGAAATGCTGTCAAAATCACCGAAGCTAGAGGCAAATCTCATGTATCTTGTAATGAAATACATCATGCAATTAAAAATTTAATACCTAGTTTGCAAGATGATGCTTTAAGTATCCTTACTTATCATCAGACATTGCTTTTATACGTTATAACTATTTTATTATTGGAGAGAAAAGAGAAAAGGGTGTTGTTTTCAGATATTCAAAAAAAATATGAGGAGATTTGTTTTCAATATGAAGAAATTCCTAAAAAGAATACACAAATTTGGAATAACCTTCAAAGTCTAAAAAATTATACCCTTATTAATATTAAAACTATTTCAAAGAATGTTAAGGGAAGAAAATCATATTGCTCAATTAATTCTATCCCTATCGATATTTTAAATGAAGAATTAAATCAAAAAATAAACAATTTTTTATTAACGAGATAGATCTCAAATGTTAAAGACAAATAATTCTTCAAAATATACAAATATAGAAGATATTTTTTCTTCAAGGGGCAGAACTAAAATAATTAAGTTACTTGCTTTAAGAGATGAATTGAATATTTCAAAAATTGTGGAATTATCAAGATTGAATCATTTAAGTGTAAAAAACCACCTGATTTTTTTCAAGGAAATAGATTTTGTTCAAGAGAAAAAATTTGGAAGAATAAGAATTTATAGATTTAAAACTGAGAATCTTAAAGCGAAGGCTCTAAAAAATTTAATTGAATATTGGGAATATGATAATGGATTATAATATTTCTTTAAAAATCCTCATACTTATTATTTTTCTGGCAACTTATGCAATAGAAGACATTGTGAAGCAAAAAGTATCAAATTTCCTTATTTTATGTGCATGTTTTTTTAATTTATTATTAAATCTTATTTTTAATGAAACCATTTGGGGATCTTCTTTATTATATATACCTCTTTTTCTAATTTTAATAATTTATTGGAATAAAGGATATTTTGGTGGAGGAGATTTAAAATCTATTATTGTGATACTATATTTTTTAAATTTTGAATCATCGGTATCGATCTGTCCATTAATTGATAATAATATACCCGATATTCTTGAGTTTTTTATTTTTTTTTTTCTATTATTAATTATAAAAAAACCAAATCCAATATCAATATTATTTGAAAAGCCTTCTATTCATAAATTTAAATCGGAAAAATATGTAATATTACCTTATTTTTTTATTTCTTATCTATTTACTTTATTTATTTAGTTAGAACTTTAAAAATTTATTTTTATGTATTGATATTATGCAAAACAAATTTTTTAAGCCTATAGTTTTTGTTGATAATTCAAATGAAAAAAATAAATTGATTAT
>JAUWOE010000178.1 GCA_030612265.1 Promethearchaeum sp. | reverse complement strand
GAACATTAAAGACTTGATTTTTTATGACAATTATTGATTTATTGTTAATCCCTTCAATTATCTTTGGTAAATTTTCTTGAATAATTTCGTATGTTAAAAAATTCTCCGATTTCAACCATTCGATTAATTGAATAATAATTGGTCTCAGGTTCTCAATTATTACATCCTTATCAAGAACCAATCCAATCGAAGCTAAATCGTTTCGACTATCTTCATTTGGAATTTCAAAAGTGTATACCAAAATTTTATTAGAACCTAAATTATCTTCATAAAATTTATCAGGGGTTGCTCCATGAGGTAAGGATTTGCTAATAATCGTCTCTTCGCTAGCCTCTAAGGTATTAGGGAAGATTGATAAAACCTTTGGATTAGATCCAACTTGCCCCTCCAAGCCCGAAACTATTGAAACAAGAACTGTGCTCATTTTTTAAAATCCCCCTATAAAATGTTCGTGCAATATTGTTCAACCATTAATGGAACTGATTCAGGTGCTTGATAAACTTTGGAAGATTCTAAATGATCTAAGAGTTCTTGTAAGGCTTCTTCCGAAACATCGATTGGAATTTCTAAAGCGTCGTTCCAGAGTAGAGCACCAATGAAATTTTCGGTTTTTAATATAAGAAAAGTCACATTTTCCTCACTTTGAAATTTAACACATGAGTTGTGTATTTTAGTCTCGGCAAAAGCTGTGATTGCAGAAAGGAAACCTCCTTCAAATTGAGTCGATTTTATATCATCATCGTCCTTTAATTGAACTGTTAAGGGAGTTCCTTGATTATTATAAATTGAAATCGATTTTGCGACTGAATTTTTCTTAATTGTTTGCCCTGTCAGAATAGAATAGAATCGAATAAAGGCATCGGTCATTCCGTACCCAGTTTTTGCAGAAATTTCTACAATTTCAAAATTTGATATCTTATCTAACTCAAACGTTTCAATAATTGAAGAAAGTGAAACATCTGATGCGATATCATGTTTGTTTGCAAATATTAGTAATTTAATATTTTCTTTTTGAATCACAGGTAAAAGTTTTTTATGATAGGAATAAACGCAAAAAGATCCAAAATGTTTGGATTGCAAGAATGACCACAGCTTAGAATTGATTAAATTATTCCTTTTTTTTTGTTCTATTCTCTACTTTTTTTCGTTTTTATTATATTGTATCATTTTGATTTCATAACGCGTTTTGATATTATCTATTATCATTAATTTCATAAAAATAAGGAGAAGTAGAGAAGTATATAGAAATATGGAAAAAAAAAATAAGAAGATATTTATTTCTAAATTTTCGATTTTAAAGAAGTTCTACAATCAATTTGATACTTTGATTGGTAAAACTTGCTTCATTATCATACCAAGCAAGAACTTTTACCCAAGTTCCGCCAAGTACACGTGTCATACCTGCATCAAAGATTGATCCATGTGTTTCTCCAATAATATCACTAGAAACTATTTCGTCTTCAGTATATCCTAAAATACCATTAAGTTCTCCTTCAGAAGCTGCTTTCATTGCAGCATTAATCTCCTCTACAGTTGCGGGATTTTTCAGTAGAACAGTTAAATCGACCAAAGAACCATCTGGTACTGGTGCTCTAACAGCAATTCCATCAAACTTACCTGCTAATTCGGGAAGAACTAAACCAATAGCTGCTGCTGCACCAGTTGTGGTGGGGATTAAATTTACTGCTGCTGCACGAGCTCTTCTTAATTTGCTATGTGGAAAATCAATTAACCGTTGGTCACTTGTGTAAGCATGAATTGTTGTCATAGTTCCTTTTTCTACACCCCATTTATCATTTAAAACTTTAACAACTGGCGCTAAACAATTTGTTGTGCAAGAAGCACCACTTACTGCATCATGTTCACCTTTCTTGTAGGCGTCATTGTTCACCCCATATACTATTGTGCATGAAATTTCTTTATCTGCTGGGGCACTAACAAAAACTAGTCGAACTCCTTCGTGTTTTAAATGTTTAGAATACCCTTCTCTTTTTCGGAAAAATCCAGTTGATTCATAAACAATTTCAACCCCATGTTTTTCCCATGGAATATCAGCAGGATCTCGAATTGCGTAAACTGGAATTTCTTTCCCATCGACTACAATTGAATTTTCTTTTGCTTCAATGGTGCCTTGGAATTTTCGATACACACTGTCGTACTTTAATAAATGTGCTGTGACTTTAGGATCAGTCAAATCGTTAATAGCTACAATTTCAAGTTCTGGATTTTTCCATGCCAATCTGAAAAACAATCGACCAATTCGGCCGAAACCATTAATACCAATTTTTTTAACCATATAAACCGCTTTTTTTTCGTTATTGATTTTTAGTATAACACGTATTTAGTATATGGAATTCATTAATTTTAAAATTAGATGAGAATGAGAAAATAAAAAAATTAATAATTCCAACTAAATAGTGAGAGTTATGAATGTTAAAATTACGAATATATATTCAAATGTAGGTCAATCAGAGAAAAATTTGAAAGGTGCTTACGGAAATGGATTCTATCTGGAGTTTGGATCCGAGAAAATCTTATTTGATCTTGGTTGGAATGGCAAAGTTCTACTGCATAATTTAAATGAGCTAAATATAAACGTAGATGAGATTGGAAAAATTATTTTTTCACATGGTCATATGGATCATACAAAGGCACTTCCCGCTTTTCTTAAACAAAGGGATTCTTCGAAAAAAATTACAATCATCGGTCATCCAAGCATTATGGAAAGGAAAAAGATTAAAATATTAGGTTTGCGATTATTAAGCCTTGCTTTTCCGAAATTAACAGATAAAATGAAATCGATGATTGATTTCCAATTTTCGAAAGACCCGGTTAAAATTAATGAATTTTTAACATTCACGGGAGAAATAAATGAGCGACCCGAAAAAGATGGAACTGAAAAGAAACTGATCCATTTTAAAAATGGGGTTTGGGAAACTGATCCACTATCAGATGACGCTTCTCTTGTGATTGAAACTAAAGCGGGATTAGTATTAATCGGTGGTTGCATGCATTCTGGTTTATTAAATACCTGTAAATATGTGACTAAATTATTCGGTGGGAAAAAAATAGTAGCAATCATAGGTGGAACGCATATGATGGGTTTTGATGTTAAAGAAGTAGAACATGTCGCAAAAGAATTGGAAGAAAAATATGGATTACCTAAGCTTTATCTAAATCACTGCACAGGAGAAGAAATTATAGGTCAATTAAAGGATAAATTTGGTTCTGAAATTGTGATCCCTTGCCCTGTAGGAACAACTTTGACATATGATTGTTAATTAAAACCCTTAATTTTCTAAGTGAAAGTTCCTAAATTAATGCTCTTTTAGGAAGTTAATAACAATGAACATTAATGATATAAAAAACGTTGCTGTAATAGGCGCTGGAGATATGGGCCATGGTATTGCTGAAATATGCGCTTTGAATGGGTATACCGTATATTTAAAAGATATTGACCACAAATTTCTTGATAAAGCTAAAAATCGTATTAGAGAAAGCCTCAATATTCTAGCGCGGAAGGGAAAACTTAAAGATGACAACGTTGAGACAGTTTTAAGACGGATTATTCCTACTTTAGATTACAAACGAGCTTTAGAAAATTGTCAACTTGTTATTGAAGCGGTTCCCGAAATTATGTTTCTAAAAAAATCTGTTTTTGTAGAGTTGGATTCCAATCTTCCAAAATCCGCAGTTATTGCAACAAACACTTCAAATATGAGTATAACAGAGCTTGCTTCTCAAACAAAGCGCAGTTCTAAGGTTGTAGGAATGCACTTTTTTAATCCGGTAATATTAATGAAAGCGATTGAAATAATCAAAGGGAATAATACTAGCAATGAGACAATGAAATTTGTTGAAGATTTTGCATATTCTCTTCACAAATTACCGATTCCTGTTTTAAAAGATGTTCCGGGATTTATTGTAAATCGTGTTCAAGCACCAAGTTCAGTTCTATTGAATAAAATTATTGAAAAAAAAATTGCAACTCCTAATCAGATAGATGCGAATTTCAGAAAGATTGGACAACCAATGGGACCGTTTGAGCTTATGGATTATGTTGGATTAGATATTTATAAGCATGGTGCTGATTATTTTGCCCAAAAGATTGACCCCGAATATAAATCTCCAAAATGGGTAAATGAATTAATTAATGAAGGAAAATTAGGAAAGAAGACCGGTCATGGAATTTATGATTGGTCATCTGGAAGACCTACTATTGATTTAGAAGATACTACAGAGAATGTAGATTCTAAAGATATACTTATTGTTCAAGTGAATGAAGCGGCTAAATTAATAGAAAAAGGTGTGGTTGAGTATCCTGGTGATATTGATTTGGCAATTCAAAATGCAACTGGTAATGTTTCTGGAATTTTTTGGCTACTAAAAGACGATAGAGAGTATTTAATTAATCGACTTAATTTTATCGCAGATGAAATGGGAATTGAAATTTTTCGTCCGGTTGATTTCTTAAAAGAAATGCCAATTCCAAGTGCACGAAAAGCTCTAAAAGCAAGAAAAAAGAAGAGAAGAGAACAAGAAAATCAAAAAGATAAAGATAGATAAAAAAGAGAAAGAAAAGAGAAAAAAAAAATAAAAAGAGCTATTAATTTCTAAATTGATTCTATATCAATTTTATTTTTCGATAGAGATAATAAGATTCACCAATCAAAGCGGCAATGGCAGATAATGCAACGATCATCCAGATTGTTTCCCCACTTAATTTTTTAGATCCCGAAATCTGATTTGGTGTTAAAAAACAAGTCTCAGAATCTTGGCGAACACTGTAAGTAATGTAGGGAGTTACAGATAAATTTTCAATTGATACATTTTTAAGTAGTTTGAATCTGGTCCTATAATTCAAGGATTCATCAGGATATAGCGTTCCGAATGAGAAATCCGGATCATTTCCTTCTAAAAACTCAATGTAAAAATATTCAGAACCATCATGATAATTAGTATGGGCATTAACATTATAAGCAGGAGTAGTCCCAATGTTCGTAACCGTGTATTCAATTGTTACAATAGTTCCTGCTTCGTTTGAAGGGGCAGAAATTTCTTGATCAAATATTAAAATTGGTCCAAAAACTTGATCTTCACGTGGATATATCAGATAAACAGAAGATCCCGCATCATTAACACCATAATAATCACTATCCATTATTATTGGATTTGTTTCTTCTTGATTATAGAATATTAGATCACAAGAGTATCCACAATCTCCTCCAAAATAACGATTATAGGCATCTACTATATATAAAACGGAAACATTTACAGATTCTGATGGATCAAGGCGTTCAATTAGTCCCGATTCATCTGTCAAATTCAACCCTAATTCACAATATTCATAATAATCATAATCTGGAAAAGGATTAAAATCCCAATGAATATTAGAAGCATAAACATCACCAATATTTGTAATTACTGCTGTAATATTTATTTCTTCACCGACTTGAGGACCAATATTATCAATATCGTATTTTACAACCATCCATGGTTCCAGATCTACTTCATTTTGAAAAATTTTAATTCGGTTTGAAGATCCAGTAAACCTACCCCCAGAAAATTGAGGTCTTGACCAGTGATTTGCTAAATCTAGATTGTTAGTTGCATCGTAATCATAATTTATCTGATATTCTGTGGTAATATTGTTATGATGATCACAGACAAATGTTGCTGAATTTGTATAAGATTCTCCAGGTTCCAGACTTTCTATGTTATCATTTAAATCCCCGACAGTTAAGTTAAAATTAGTGAATGCTGTAGGGTAAACATCTATATCATAAGCTGTTTGACCTCCTACATTAGTTAATGTTGCTGTAACTGTTATATCCTCACCATAATTTACAGTTGTATCATCAACAGTTAATACACCATTTAAAATTGGTTCCGATTCTTGAGCATTAGTAAAAACAATATTTGCATCATCAGGTAAAAAACCATTCATATCTCCATCAAAATTAAGTTCACGTTCAATATGGCATCTATCTTGTATTTCATCAGAGGGTGCAGGTTCTACTGATAAAATTTCAGCACCTTTGTACAAATATACATCTAAATCTGAATAATTCACCCAAGTTGGCATTTGAAAATTCCCAGTATAACCTAATAAATCACTGAATAAAACCGTGTTTGAATCTTTTCCAATTGAAAGTAAATCCTCTCTATATAATTCTAAATCTGTTGTATATTCCCATCGATATTCATCATTTTCATCATCCCAATTTGCATCAATTCTTATGGCTTTATTAGTTGACTCAAGAATTTCATCTTTAGGTAGTAAAGTTGTATTTCCACATGGAAAAGGAGTTAAGATTAAATCCCAAATTTCATCATATTCTTGAGGGAATGCTCGAAAATTACAATACCAAATACTCCCTCCTGTATCATTATAGTATTGTAAGAAATCCACATTTAGGGTAGTTTCTAATTGAGAAACCAAACTATTTAACCAAGTTTTTCCTAGGCTAATATTTTGTATACTATCGAAATCAATCTCAACTTCTAAAGAGAGATGAGAAAAACTATATTCCCAGTCATTTCCCGAAGGTAGATCCGATTCAAAATATCCTCCATTTCCTGAGGCGTATACACCCATATCTTGTGGTTTGGATGAAGCTTGATAAATATTTAATCTCACATCTGCATCTTGAATTGCAGAAGTCGTTGAATTTGGAGCAGGTAAACTTACAGGAAAATCAACAAACATGCCTTGATCTGTTATATCATAATGATAAATAACATCCCCATTTTTTAAAATGTATAAATTTAAATCTTCAGCATATTCTTTAGTATAATCATTTTCATCTTGAGCGTTAACTGATTGTATTGAATGATTCCATAATAAAATCATCCCTAATAAAAATAAAAATGCATATTTCGATATTTTTTTCATTTTTTTCACTTTTTACAACGTTATTATGAGTTTTCTACAAAAAACCCTTAAGTAAGCAATTTCTATTTCATCTTTATAAATCTAGCCTCCTAGAGCGGAAATTTTTTCTATTTCGATACCAAATTAAATATTATGCCGGAAATTCATTTCAAAAATATCACGGATTTCGATATAAAAGGGAAAAAAATCCTTGTTCGAGCGGATATTAAT
Organism: Promethearchaeum sp.; assembly: GCA_030612265.1. Taxonomy (GTDB): domain Archaea; phylum Asgardarchaeota; class Lokiarchaeia; order Sigyniarchaeales; family Promethearchaeaceae; genus Promethearchaeum. Next base: position 687 of record JAUWOE010000178.1, on the reverse strand, counting down.
TCAAGTATTGACTTGGAAAAAAACGTAATCCGCTCTGATCCTCGCATAAAAGCGCTAGTTCCGACTTTAGAGGCTTTAAAGGATGCTGCTGTTGTATTGATCGCGCACCAAAGTCGTTTAGGAAAACCTGATTGTATTGATTTAAAACTTCATGCTGATCTTTTAAATAAATATTTAGGCGGAACAGTGAAATTTGTTAAAGATTTATTCGGTGAAGACGCAATTTCTGCAATTAAAGCATTACAACCAGGAGAAGTATTAGTTTTAAATAATGTTAGACTTTGGGAACCCGAAACAAAAGTAAAAAATATTGAAGAAGCAGAACAAACAGAGTTAATAAAGAAGTTAACACCATTATTTGATTATTTTGTAAATGACGCTTTTGGTGCCGCACATAGAGCTCATGTTTCTTTGGTTGGTTGGCCAAAAATTTGCGCAGGTCCTGTTGTAAAACGCGAATTGGAAATGGTCCAATCATTATTTAATCCGAAAAAACCTTCAATATGGTTAGTTGGAGGTGCAAAAGCATATGATAAATTCCTTGCGGTTAAATTTAACCTGGAAGGAGGAAATATTGATAAAGCTTTGATTTGTGGGTTAACTGCAATTTTAATGTTGGAAGCTAAAGGAATTGATATGGGTGAACCAAATAGGAAATTCATAGCTGAAGATTTGAATAAATATCGT
>JAUWOE010000296.1 GCA_030612265.1 Promethearchaeum sp. | reverse complement strand
ATACAAGCGACCAATACGGATGGATCTTGCCTTCAAATATCTTAGTTTTGGGGACTTCAACAATTACAATCTATTTTGGGAAAGCGGATTATAATAATGCAACCTATTCGTTTAAAATAACGTTTTATAATATTTCAACTGTAGCTGCTTTGGAGGAAATAAAACAACCAGATTATTCCCCCTCAGAATTATTGTGGGAAAATGATTCTCATGGATATACGGCTTATGATCCGTTTGATCTTATATTGAATGTGTCATATTACGATTTAAATAATACAGATTATATTGATGGAGCTACGACTGTTATTTTATACTATGATGGAGTTCAATATCCTTACACATTATATAGTAATGATTTTTATGTATGGGTGATCTCTAATGAAGATTTAATTTTAGGCACTTCAAATGTAACAATTTATTTTGGGAAAAATGATTATTTTAATGCAAGCTATTCATTTAATATAACTGTCTATGAATTATCCACGTCTGTTATTTTTAGTAATGATATCAGGCAACCCGATCGAATTCCATTTGTTCCATTGAATTTTGAAGATGATAGTTATATTGCGTACCTCTCTTATGATATTGTTTTAAATATGTCATATTACGATCACGTAAACACACAATATCTTTCGGGAGCTACTACCGATATTATAAATTTTAACGGTGTTAATTATACATCAATTGGTTATGCGGATAATAAGTATGGCTGGATAATTCCATTCGGTGCTTTGGAAGTAGGTGAATTTATTATTACAGTATATTTTGGTCTGGAACCTTTTAAAAATGCGACTTCTTCCTTTAATGTAACGATATATATATTATCAAGTTCTGTGAATTTTGAAGACATTACTCAACCAGATCATCAACCAGGAACCCTTAATTATAATATTTTAGATGAAACCTATATCTCCTATCTTCCTTATTCTGTAGTTGTGAACTTATCATTTTATGATGAAATTAATTCCCAATACATCTCTGGAGCAACTCAGGATATTTTAAATTTTAACGGGGTTAATTATACTTCCAATAATTATGATAATAATATGTATGGATGGGTAATTCCACAATCTGATTTGTCGTTGGGTAGGTATACAATAATGATTTATTTTGGTCTTGAGAATTATGAAAATCAAACCTATACACTCAATATTACAATTTATATTTTACCTACAAACGCTAATTTTGTCGATATTTCACAACCTGAACAAGAAACGGGAACATTACCATTTGAAAATAATTCAGGATATCATGCATTTTCAACTTTTGATATAGCAATCAATATATCATATATCGATAATGTAATAGGAACTGAAATATCTGGCGCTACTTATGCAGTTTTAATGTATGCTGGTGTGAATTATTCAGCGAATTTCTTTGAAAACGGGATATATGGTTGGGTAATTTCTAACGAGGATTTAATTATTGGTACAATGGAGATTACAATATATTTCGGACTTGAAGATTATCAAAATGCCACTATTGTTGTCGACTTAACTGTTATCTCGGAATATAGCATTTCTATAGAATTTATAGATCCGCCAGAAAGTTTGCAACAAGGTGAATATATAGATCTAATTTTCAAAATTACATATTTAAATGATACCACTGAATTGGTTTTAGTGGGTGCTTCAATTTCTTTATTAACAAATAATACTGAGATTACTCCCTTAACAAATGAAACAAACTCTGAAGGAATAGTTATATTCCGGCTCTTTTGTCCAACTGGTGATTATTCTGAGTTGGGTTTAATAATTAAATATGATGGTCAGCAATATGGTGTTTTAGGTGGAGAAAATAATTATAGTGTGTCAATACAAAAACAAATAATAATTCCCCCTTGGGCAATCTGGTCTATGATAATATTTGGGCTCGGAGCAATTTTTGCAGTTGTAATTCAAAAGAAAGTTATTGCACCACGTAAATTACATTATACAGATTTAATAATGTCATCAGCAACCATCTTCGATGATGCAATAAATCTACAACATGTTATGATAATCTACAAAAAAACAGGAACAAGTATATTTTTCAAATCATTTGCTGATGAAGTGCTTGATCCGGATTTAATTAGCGGATTTCTAACAGCTGTTCAATCTTTCGGGAAAGAACTTAAATCTCAAAAAAATTTGAATGAAATTGCTTATGGGGATAAGGTTTTACTCTTTTCTGATGGAGATTATATCAGGGTTACTCTTGTATTGGGGAAATCCGCTTCACCTTACATGAAAAGAAATCTTGCTAAATTTATCGGAAAATTTGAAGCACATTACCAATTAACACTGCAAGTTTGGAAAGGTAAATTAAATATATTTCAAGATACACCGGATTTAATAGATGAAGTTTTACATACTTCAGTTATCCTTCCACATGAAATATCTGCAGATTCAAAATTAGAAAAGAACTTAAAACGGTCATTAAGTAAACAAGTTCTTTCAATTGCTCGTGGGCTTGTATCGGAAGATAGAAAGTTTCTATTTCTCGCCCAATTGCTTGCAGATTCTATTGAACAAACAAAAAAGGATTCTGCTGAAATAATCCTTTCAATCAATGAGATACTTGAAAATAAAGTTCTTACTCCAATAAGAATCGAGAAACTTGAAGAAAGAGAATTAAATGATCAAGAAATACGAACTTTAGCTGAAAGAGTTTCTGTGATCCCAAATAAAACCGATCAAGAAAAACAAGATTTTTTAAAAGAATTGTTAGTTCTTTCTTCAGCTGAAAGAGAAGTTGTTTTAAGTTCTTTAATGCAGAGTATTACCATAACCACCGAAATATCTGGAGAAACAATAACTGCGAAAAAATTTGAAAATATTAAAGAAGCTAAAAAGGAAATTAAAAATCTTGATAAACAAGGTAAAAGTGCACTAAAAGAACAAGAATTTGATGAAACAATTAAATTTTATGAGATTGCTGAAATTATTTCATATCAATGGAATATGGATTCATCTGGGAAAAAATATGGAAATCTTGTAATCAGCACGACTGTGGATAAATATCGAACATCTATAAAAAATTCCCAAAAACAAGGAAGAAAATTCGAGAAAGATAAGGATTTCAATAACGCAATAACTGAATATGGAAAATTACTTGCCTCTGCACATAGTTTATTTAAATTAGGATTCTTAGATGTGGAAGTTCTAATTAAAGACTACACTAAAAAGGTTGCTGAAATTAAAAAACAGACGAATCAAGCACCTTCTGCTGAAGATTTCCTGACCAAAGATCATTTATTACGCCAACAAAAGAAAATCCTATCCAAATGGAGAAAATCTCAAAAATCTCAAGATATGGTAGTAAGAAATGAACTCACTACAAAATTGCTCCTAATCTCCAATTTTCTCTTTAAATTCGGACAGGTATCTGAATCGGCAAATATTAAAAAATATCATAACGATTTAGATGAAATCAAGAAAGCTGTTGAAGAAAGCAATGAAGTTTATATGCAAGAAACTGCTACACGAATGTCTGAATTAAAACTAAAAAAGCAACAATTCTTGGAATACGCTAAAGAAGCTGAGCAAAAAGAAAATTACATCGAAGCTTTAGTTATTTATCAGCAAGCATTAAATACATATTGTCAAGTTGGGGATGCTGAAAATGCAATTAGATTATCCTTAAAAATTGAAGTATTGTTTCGAAAAATCCCGAACCTTGAAAATATAATCAACGATTATAAAGCAGAAGCAGCTAATTTAAGAGCAAGTGGCGATGTAGATAACGCATTGATTAATGAACAATATGCTGAAACATTAGAAGACGCATTATTTATCCCCCGAGATTAAATTGAAATCTTCTACTTTTTTAATTTTATTCTTAAAATCTATATATTTCTTTTAAATTCGGCAATGAATATTTTTATATAGATCTTTGATTTCTTTGTCAATAGGATTTTTAAAATAATAACAAGGCAGTCAAGAACC
>JAUWOE010000094.1 GCA_030612265.1 Promethearchaeum sp. | reverse complement strand
TAAAGGCCAATCGTCGTAGCATGGATCGATGGGCGATAGTTATGCACAATCGAGTACGTTGGGAAGATAGAATACAAAAATTACATGATTACATTTGTGGTTTGGAAATGAAACCAATTAAAAGGGTTTAAGTTTTTTTTTTGATGATTTATTGGGAGGAGGACTAAATTTCTTATGATTTTCTTGAATTGAAGGCAGGTGTTGATTTTTTTCAGTGTTTTGAATATAATTTTTATTTGAATTCTCTGAGGTTTTTACCTGTTCTTCATGAATACTCCCCCAATCAATTTCAGTATTTTTTTTGTGTTCATCTTCCATAGAAATAAAATGAATATTAAGGTTTTTTAATTTTTATGATCTAAATTTCTTCAAAACCTTTGGTTCATAACAATTTAAATATCGAATTTTTTTTCCTTAATTCAGAACAAAAAAATGTTCTAAAAACAACTTCAGTGAAATTCATGAAAAAAAGAAACATTACTATTTCGAGCCTACTCCTTATATTCAGTTTTTTAGTATCAGTAGGATCAGTGCTCGCATTGGACCCATCTCCAATTTCATTAAAAACCGGCCATCGGTGGGTCGAAGAATCTTGGGGAATCAATTATGATGTCTTGAGCGGAAAGCTTGTAGAAGATTACACTCCAGGAGAATATGCAGATGAATTAAACAATACAGGCAATGATCTATCTCCTGCAATAGATGCAAATTATTACATTGCATATATTAACTTAGGTCAAGTTCAAACCATATTCATGGCTCTTGAAAGTTATACTATATATGGTGAAAATGCATCTTTTACGGGATGTGCTCCGTATCAAATCATGCAACAACATTTTAGAACACCATCTGGTGCTCATGTTTTAGTGCAAAATTCATTTGCTGGATTAGTTGCATACCAGGAAAACGATTTTGTTAATAGTGTTCCTGATAGAAATGACTCCTTATATTATGGAGATAGTCTACATAGCCAGTATCATAAATTTTTACTTAATAATCGTCTTATGTGGTCATTAGGACATCGACCGATTGATGAAACCACTTCAATAAAAGCAACTCCCGTACTACCAGAAAAGACAGTTAATGGCGACGAAGTTAGCTATAAATTCGGGATGAATTATGAAGATTTATTTATAGTATGGCACGATATGAATGAAGATGCAGATTTTGGAGCAATTCAAAATTCAACAGAATTAATTGGAAAAGCTGTGGCTTTTACTTCACTTGCTTATCTTAATTTTAGTTATTCAATAACTGGAGCGCTTTTTGAAGATAAGCCAGTTAATATAACGACTACAACCGAATACGATATTGGCCCTATTACAGATCTTTGGATAATTAATGATGGCGAAAGCTACACTGTTTCAACAGGAGGTAATTTCTACGATCTCTTATGGACTGACCATAACATTTCAAGATATAATACATCCACAGCAATTGAAGATCGATTAGACGGAGATGATGAACATCTTGGATTTGGATTAGCGGTATCAAATTACGCACGAATCACTGTTATTGCCGCAACTGTTACAGAACAAGAAGACTCAGAAATTGTTGATGATAATAACGAAACGGTTGATGGCGCGACTGCAGATCACAATGTGACCAGATTAGACTTAAGAACAGACAATAGACCTTCATTCGGTATTGATTTTGCTAGTAAACCTGATTATACTTTAGGAGGTGGAGGAGATCCAATATTTGCTCCTGTTAAATTGTATCCAAGTGTCAGATTAAGAGCTTATGCCATTAATCGAATTGATGGTTTGGCAGTGCATTTCTTAAATACAATTAATCGAGCAATGGTTCAAGCGCGCATCGAATATGCAAAAGAAAATTTCGATCTTGAAGGAAAGAAAATCGAGATTAATGTAGCTAGAAGAAATATATTGTATGTAATTTGCTTTCCGCAATGGTCCGGTAAGAGCATTTATCAAGATCCTACATTTACAGCCTATGCCGGCCCTACTAAAGGCGGATTTTTATCAAAGATCGATGGGTATACCCCTTATTTAATTGGGTTACTTGGTATAATAACAACATCTCTAATCGTAAGAAAATATAAAAAAAAGTAGGTAGAATTACTACATATAGACACTCGATTACTGAAATTTAATCTGAGGGTCTTTTTTTCTTTTTTTTTTTAATGAGCTTCTAATAATCTTCACATGAAAAATTTTTAATTTTATAACTTCAAAAATATAATAATGAAGATTTATTTGCTTAGACATGCTTCTACTCAATTTAATTCTGAAAAATCTCCTTCTGAATGGTACCTTTCGCTTAAGGGAGAAAAACAAGCAGAGAATATAATAAAACTAAATTTAATACCCAAAGTAGATAAAATTATCTGTTCAACCGAATTGAAAACGCGATTAACTATCAATCACTATGCAAAATTTTACCAACTTCCGATTTATGAAAATATTAGATTTAATGAAGTTGGTAGCGTTCATCTTCCTATTGATTTAACACTTTTTCAGCAATTTAGAAAACAATGTTTTATGAATTTTGATTTACATCTTTCTATCAATGATGATGAAAGTTTTAAGAAAGCCTATTATCGTTTCCAATCAGGAATTAGTGAATATACGAATTTTGGATATAGATCTATATTAATCGTATCACATGGTTGTATTCTATCTATTTTTTTCGCAATGTTAAGTGAAATTTCCGATAATGGAGAATTAATACATAATAATTGGCTAAATCTTCCGTTTTGCGCATTGGGGATAATAGAAAATAAAAAAATAATCAAATTATTGTCATAATCATGTAATAATGTTATGTTTCCTTCATTATGTTTTGTTTTAGAAATCCTCACTGATTTTAAGATCATTAGATACTTCCTTAGATAACATAGTCCCAAACGCAATATATTCACGCATGAATTTGACTTTATCAATCCCGTCATACTCTTTTCCAATATCTATATCATAATATTTGAATGAAATTAATGGGTTAGCATTGGAAATAATCCGCATTCTGGACACTTGGTCAATAGTAGATTGTATTCTGGCTAAACCACCTTCAGACGGACTCATATATTGGAGAACTTGATGAAAATCATCCAAAGTCTTTGCTTTCTTGTATGGAATGGAGAGATCTACTTTCCCGGTTCCCAATAGTAAAAATTTCACAGGTTCTTTATCCCAACCTAGTTTAATCATTTCCGCATAAGCCATATCAAGTGGAGTATTACTTATTCCGACTCCCCCATCAACCCACACCGCTTTATGAGCTTTATCATTAATTTGACCAAAATAATGCGGTGCTGCAAACGATTTGGCAATAGCATCTCGGAGGTTTAATCTTCCGTCTTTTTCTTCCCAAGATTTAAAGAAATGGGTGCGATTATCACATAAATTAACAGAAGCAATCATATATTTTGTTTTACACTCTTTCATCTTAATTTTCTTAGTTCCAAATAAATTCTCCCACATCGTGTAATAGTTCTGCCTAATGTATTTTGGGCCAAGGATTCCTCGCCACCAGTAGGTTTTAAAAATTAATGGAAGATATTTAATAAATAATTCGGCATATTCACCAGCAGGGTATTTACCCAATGATAATACACCACCTGTTATTGCCCCCACTGAAGTCCCAACGATTAAATCAAAAATTTCAAAAATTTGTTTTTTATAATGTTTTTCAATTATTCTTAATGAATCTAGCTGCATAACTCCACGGACTCCGCCGCCTTTAAGGACTAGAATTCTCTTCACTATTTTTCACGGTTTTATTTTAATAATTTAATTAATCTAAATTCACACTAATAAATAACTCTCAAATAATAGAGACCAATGGTATGTAAGGATTGAAATAAAAAAAAGGTATTAGTATATTAATTAGGAGTAACAATGCCTTCTTCTACTAAAAAATATCGCTCAGCTCTGATTATCATCCAGTCAATTTTGGAACAATTAATCAAAGCGGGAACGAATGAAGGTATTGTTAAATCAAGGATCTATAAATCAATTGGTTTGAAAGCAATTATTGGAGACAAGTATTTGGAACAATTGATGTCTGCACGTTATATTTCTGTAAATGAAGAAAAATGGGGTAAAGAAAGAACACGTCAAAAAGTATTTATAACAAATAGGGGTTTACGCAGGTTTCAATGGTTCATGAAATTATCATCGGAATTGGACATTTAAAATATAGGGTGAATGTAAAAAATGAATGAGAAAAATAACGGAAATATTCCTCCATATGATTACTCAAATGATAGTGGAGATTCTCCTAACAATAAAAAGATATTTCCAAGTGTAAATAGGGCACAAATAGAACCGAACACTGAATATTCTCAAATATTACACTCCTATCAACACATTGCAAAGAAAGATCGATCTATTCAAATTATAGGAGGTATTTTTGCATTTTTATCTACAATAATCGAATTTATTGTATTTCTCTTAGTTAAGCGTTTACTAAACTTTCACATCCCTTTAGGAGTTCTAGCTCAATTTATTTGGATATTTATAGTGCTTTTAATAATAAGCGCCTTTACTATCGTTCAATTAATTATAATCTTAAGATGGAATAGAAATGTGGAAAAAGCCAAACAACAACGTCAAACATTAGCATTGACCAATTATAAAATGATTAATCAGATATCTATAATCAAATTCACTATCATTTCTATCTTGATTTTTAATTTGGTATTCTTCTGGTTTTATAGACAATATACTTTACCTCCTAGACCAGATAGATTAGTTATTTTCCTAAGGATCTATACGGCTTTACGCAGATTAACATGGTTATTAATTTTCAGTTATACAATTTTTGAAATGTGGCAATTAAATAAATGGATTAAGAGAAAAAAAGCAGTAACGCGGATTGAACAAAAGATATTGGAAGATTTACCAAAATTGCAAGAGCTAGCGAATTTAACCAATACTAATGTAGATACTGGTTCATTTGATAGAGAAAATGAAGAAAAAAATGATGATGATGAAAGCCAGACTTTTTTTCATAATTAAAAAAAAAATTAGCAATCTAAGTAAGAGTTAAATTCCCAATCTGATTCAAATCCATTTTTTTGAGCAATTTCAAACTCTGTCAATTCCTTTTTCTTCTTTTCCAAAAAGATACTAATAAATTCATCTCCGAAAATTTCATTCATCAAGGGATCGGTTTCAAAATAGATCAGGGCACGTTTTAGACTCCACGGTAATTGTTCTATTCCTAACTCTTTCCTCTTTTCTTCACTTAATAAATCAACATTTTCTTTTGTTGGTTTGTTCGGTTCAATTTTATTTTCAATCCCATCCAATCCAGCTGCCAACAAAGTAGCAAATCCAAGATAAATATTCATGGATCCATCACCTGCTCTATATTCAATTCTCGCGCTTTTTTCATAACCTGGAACGCGAATTAGCGCAGTTCTATTCCCAACACCCCATGCAATGTGAACTGGAGCTTCATGATGAGGAACAAGTCGTTTATAAGAATTAGTAGATGGATTTAAAATAGCTGAAATAGCGGGTGCATGTTTTTCAAGCCCACCTACAAACCAGCGAAGGATATCGCTTAAACCCTTTTCTTTATCTGAAAAAACATTATTTCCTTCTAAATCTGTTAAATATTGATGAATATGAAGCCCAGAACCTGCTTTATCTCTAAAAGGTTTTGGCATAAAGGTGCAAATTATATCTTCATCAATGGCATTCATTTTAAATAATTGCTTTGCTGTTTGAACATTGTCTGCGGAATAAAGTGCATCACATGCAGTAAACTCCACTTCATGTTGAGCAGGTCCGACTTCATGATGTATTGTTTTAATTCCAATTTTCATTTTCATTAAATCATCAGTAATTTCTCGGCGCAAATAATGTAAACTGTCTCTCGGAGGAACGCACATATAATCTCCATTATCAGCAGGTTCGAGTTCATCTGTTAAGAAATAAACTTCAAGCTCCGGGCGTGTTTTAAATATAAATCCCATATCTTTTGCTTTTGAAATAATCTTTTTTAAAATCCCACGAGGACATGTTGGAAAGGCAATTCCCTCGTTATCTGTGAAATCACAAATAAATCTACCTACTCTTGTATCCCATGGTAAGATTGCAAACGTTTTATAATCAGGAATTGCCCACATATCGCTTTGACTTGTTTTTAGAAATCCCAATGAAGAGCCATCTACGCCCGTTCCATCTTTCATCTCTTCCCAAATTTTTACTGGAAATTCGACTTCCTTTAATACTCCGAATATTGTAGTAAATTGATATTGGATATAATCAACACCAATTTCTTCGAAATATTCAACGGTAAAATCTTCCAATTTTTTTTCTGCCATCTTAAAATTCACCTAATTATTTGTAATTCTTCAATAGAATAGATTATTTTTTATATTTTCCATTTTCACATGGAAAAGATTTTTGGGATAATTGAGATTTAATATTATTAGGATAATGGAAACAAAGAATGAAATAATTTTAGGCGAAAAAACTTTGAAAGAAATTTGGGAAATCCCTCAAAGTATCGAAAAAACCATTTCAAAGACAAAAAATCGCGATAAAATTTTAGAAATCGCAAAAAAAATTATTGATTCAAATTGTGTTAGTATGTATATCCTTGCTTCAGGGACGAGTTATCATGCAGGTCTTGTATCTACTTATTGGTTTTCTCAATTTGCGAAATATCCCGCACATTGCGAATTAGCCCCTGAATTTAAATATTTAGTTGAGCCAATTATTGCAAAAAAACATTGCGTTATTTGCATATCTCAAAGTGGAGAGTCTGATTTAACTGTTTATTCTGCAAAAAAAAGTTTAGAAGCGGGAGCTTTTGTAATTTCAATCACAAATAATCCAGATAGCACTTTAGCAAAAATTACCGGTGATAATACAATTCTAACAATGGCAGGTCCGGAAAAAAGCGTTTTAGCAACTAAAACATATGTAAGTCAATTAGTAGCATTAGCAGCATTAACTTTGGATTTAGGGTATTATCGTAAATCATTAAAAAAGAACGTATATGATGAATTATGGGATGAATTAAAATCACTCGCAAAATTAATTGAATTTATTCTACCTAATTATCGAAAGGAAATACAAAAAATCGCACCCTTTTTTAAATTTGGAAGGAATGCATTTACAATTGGAGCAGGTCCAGATTATGCAAATTGTATGGAAGCTGCCTTGAAATTGAAGGAAGGTGCACAAATTTTTGCCCAAGCATTCTCAACAGCTGAATACATTCACGGTCCTGTCACTTTGGCTACACCTTATACTTTCGTTCTTGCAATAGTTCCAAGAATTGAAGCAAAAACCAGACATGATGATGTAATTAAACTAATCCATAGGTTGAAGAATAGAGGAGTTACAGTATTAGGGATAAAGAATACAAATGATGAAGTTGAGGAGTTGGACATTTCTATAGATATTCCCGAATGTAATGAAGCATTTACTCCAATTTTATCAATTATTCCGATTCAATTATTAGTTGTGGAAATTGCAACAATAAAAAACATTAACTGTGATACCCCAAAATTCTTATCTAAGGTTTCAAAATTATGATTGTGCAAATTTAAGGGACTTCCAGTTTGTTTTCTATTATAATTTCATAATAGTTTGCAATATTTTCTATTACATTATGAGCTGAGAGAAATCCTTGTGTAGCGGCTCTTTTTACGGTTTCTTCCAAGAATTCATGATGAGGATAATCTTTTTTTGAAATTGGAGTATCCAATGACCTAATGTTAAATAGACTTCTCCATAATGCAATTGCCCATTCTAATAATGGTTTTATCTTTTTGTCAAATTTTCTTTGCCCTTCTACAGACAATGAAAAATCTTTAATGATTTTAAATACAATCTCTCCTGAATCTATTATTTTTTCACTGGAAACATAACCAAGTTCGATCATATCGTTTAAAACGGAAGAAACGTACTCATTTGATACTTCAAACCCATTTTTTTTCAGATCTTCAACAATTCTATTAGCGGATAACGCTTTAACTTTCATCAAAGCTTTGTTTTTTGCAATTATTATATATGGAATTGGAATTGAACTCTTATCTAATACTACAAATTGAAGTAGGGCCCCCACAATAAGATCACTTATTACTAATTTAGCAACTACTAAATCATTGTTAGTAAAATCTTCAGATATTAAGTCAGAATCGATATATTTGTTAAAAATAGGCTCAATAATTGATTTTACTGCAAAAAACCCATCATTCATAGCATATTGTAATTTTCTAACAACTTCTATTCGATATTTTAAATCCGAAATAAATCTTTCATCATCTACAACTACGGGTCTAATTGTTTTTAACTCAACTTGTGTTTTACCCCAGAATTGAATCCACAATTTATGAAGCCGGGGAATTTGAACCTTGATAATAGATGATTTTTCCTTAACAACTTCAAGCAAAGTTCTTAAAAATTTATCAATAGGGGGATTTTCGTTCTGATTCAAATTTATATTCACCAATTATTCAATTTTTAATGGGACTTCAATAACTTTTTTTGTAATTTTTGAATCATCTGAATTAATAGATAACCGAAATGCTCTCATTCCGCGAGTAGTTGAACTATCTTTAATCTGATGAGGATTACAAACGATAGCTGTCCAATAAGGATTTTGGATTTGTGCAGGATATTGATATGAAACATCTGTTTGGGACATGTATAGATGATCTCCTCTTTTAAATGGATGAGAATGAAACCAACCTAGCCATTCTAAATTCCGAGTGGAACAATCTTTAATAATTGGAAGGACTTTTTCGTAATCAGAGTCTTTTAAATGAACTTCTGTACGCCTCCCAACTCGAAATGGATAAGCTTCTGAAATTTCTATATCTCCATTTTCATTAATTTTACCAAAAAAAACACCTATTATTTCTTTGTGAGAATGTTCTTTAGCAAAATTCATCATTGTTGAATATGAATCTATATTAAGATGAACTCTATTGCTCTGTTTGGGAAAATTCATTTAAAACCTCTATTATTCAAAGTTGTTATAACCTTAATAATTCGCTAAAATTTTTTAATGTAAGTTATTTCATTGAGAACGTGCAAAAAGTATCACATAATGAAAGCCAAAATTTGATAGTTGGTTACTATACAGAGAAATTTATTGCTACTATACTTGTAAAACACAGTTTACTTCAATTGTTTTCCGATTGTGTGGTCAATAAAGATAATATCACCTCGAATGACAGTCTTACATATGATGATAAGCTATTTCTTAAAATATCACAAGAACAGCGAATTAAACTCAGATATAAGAGTCCCCAATCCATAATTTATTCAAAAACTTTGGAATGAATCGATTAAAAAAGAATTAAATGAAAATATAAATCATGTTTTTGACTATTATAATCTAAGAGATTTTGAAAATACATGGATCCATCGATCTTTATATCTTTTCTTGGAAAAATAACAATTTTTAGAAGAAGGGTTGAGCAACTATAGTAAAATTGGATGTTAAAAAGCTATTCGCAGATTCTGTCCAAATAAAACACAACTTGGACAATAAAATACTAGCTTTCGCGCCAATCGAGCCTTTAACTATAATCCAATTATTCGTGAGTTAATGGCAATTAATGGTACGCGCCTTGTCTATAGACCCAAAATTTTACCCCAACATTTACTCAAAGCACCAAATTGGCAATATTTGGCTAAAATCAAAAAAATTTCACAAGTTAAGACTCTCTCTGGAGACACAGTATATGATGGTTTACAAATCATCGCACGTCCAGGAGACCCAATAAAAAAAGCTGTAAAATATATTGATAATTATGCTAGTAAATTCGGAATTCATTTCATTGATTTGAATTTCTGCTGTCCTGGTTATAAGGTTCTTCCTAAAAGACGCGGAGGGGATTTGCTTAAAGATCCAGAATTAATAATAAAAGTGATATCCAAAGCAACAAAATTTACCGATTTACCAATATCAATTAAAATTAGAAAAGGATTTCTAAATACCGACAATCCCCAAAAACTTTGTTCCCAATTGAGTAGAGAATTTGGAGAAAATATTGGGTGGATCGCTGTAAATCGCGCTCCTGTTAAAATGGAGAATGTTGATTTTTCTCTTATTAAAAAAGATTATAGACCATTTCAGCAAGCATTAGATGCTGTTGAAGGAAAAATTCCAATTATTGCAAATGGAACTATAGAATACTATAGCGATATAAATTTCATTAAGGAAAATGTCAACATCAATGGATTTATGATAGGTCGCGCTGCATTAGGAAACCAAGCGATTTTTCATGAAATTCTAGACCCTAAATCCGTTGGAAACAGAACAAGGGATTCAGATAATTTTAAAATCATTTCAAAATTTGAAGAACTCTTTAAAATCATTTCAAAATATCAAAATGGACCGAGTGGACGCTTCTGTTCGATGGGTGAAATCAAGAAGATCTTATTTTATTATCTAAAACACTACTTTAATAGCATAAACAAACAATTACCACAAGGATATGGGTTTTCAAAATGGAATAATCAATTTTTTTCTCCAGACTCTCTTGTTAAAGCACTTTTTAAGATATTCCCGACAATTTCAGAGAAAAATTGGAAAAAATGGATTAATCCAATTTTCCAAAATAAGTGAAAAAATTAAAGGTAAAAACAATTAAATTTCTAGTTAGTCGAAAAATTGTTAATTATTCCCATAATAGTAATTTTAATTGAAAATATGAGGAGAACACCATAATATGTTTGAAGTAGACAAAGAACAACGTAATATTGCATATTTTAGTATGGAAATCGCCCTTGAAAGCGACATTCCGACCTATTCTGGAGGATTGGGTGTACTTGCTGGAGATACGTTACGATCTGCAGCAGATTTGGAAATACCGCTTGTAGCTGTTACTCTTTGCTATGATAAAGGTTATTTCTTCCAAGAAGTGGTTCAAGGAAGGCAAATTGAACGAGAAATCCAATGGGAATTCTCCAGCGAATTTGTTAAAATGCCAAACATAATTGAGCTCGACATTCAAGAGAAAAAATTCAAAGTGGGTGCTTGGATGTACATGGTCAAAGGCATAACTGGTGGAACTATCCCAGTAATTCTGCTTGACTCTAATATTGAAGGCAATGAACACTGGCAAAAGAATTTTACACATATTTTATATGACGCAACTCCGTTTCAGCGTGCGGTACAGGAAATGATTCTTGGTATGGGAGGGATAAAGATGCTAGAATCATTAGGATTTACAAATATACAGACCCACCATATGAATGAGGGACATGCAGCCTTTGGTGTATTCGAACTTCTGAAAAAATATGGAAATTTAGAGGAAGTAAAGAAACGGTGCATTTTCACTACACATACGCCTGTCCCAGCAGGCCACGACCACTTTAACTATGAATTAATCAAAGATATATTCAGGGACCGCTTACCAAAAAATTATAAAGAATTGGGAGGTGAATATGACCTTAATATGTCATTATTGGCATTAAACGGAAGTAGATATTGCAATGGTGTTGCACAAAAACACGCTATGGTTTCGAGAAAAATGTTTCCAGGTTATGAAATTGACGGTATTACAAACGGAATACATAATGGATATTGGATAAATAATCATCTAAAAGAACTTTTTGATGAAAGAATTCCGGGATGGGCAACTGATTACAAAAAACTCGATGATGTCTGGGATTTTGGAAACTTTGAATTATGGGAAGCACATAAACAAGCAAAACTTGAATTGATGGATTATGAAAAGTCCCATTCTTGGGTTTTACTTGATGATCGAAAGTTAACTATTGGTTTTGCAAGGAGAATTACAGAATATAAACGTCCAACGCTCCTATTTTCTGATGTAGAAAAATTAGGTAAGATTTGTAATAAAAGAGTGCAATTTATCTTTGCTGGGAAATCTCATCCGAGAGACGAACAAGGAAAGGGATTTATCAAACAGATAAGTGATATGTCCGATTATCTTTATGATTCTTATGGAATAGGTGTCGTATTTTTGGGAGCATATGATATGGATCTAGCTCATTTATTGGTGGGTGGTGTTGATGTTTGGTTAAATAACCCACGCAGATATATGGAGGCATCGGGAACAAGCGGAATGAAGGCATCTCTTAATGGAGTAATGAATTTTAGTATTTTAGATGGCTGGTGGATAGAGGGATATCAGCGCGACCCAATGGCAGGTTGGGCAATAGGTTGTGGTCCTGAAGATCCAAAAGCTACTCAATATCCTGATTCCTATGATGCTGATGATATGTATACTAAATTAGAAAGGGAAATTGTTCCACTTTATTATAATAATCGTGATGGTTGGACAGAACGAATGAAACATGCAATAAGATTGGGTACTTATTTCAATACTCACCGGATGGTAGAAGAATATGCCGAACGTGCTTGGAAATTAAAAGCCCAAAATAGATGGAAATCTTTACTGGATCACTAATAAAAACGATTTTCCTTTTTTTTTTTCTTCTTGTTCGTCTCTTTTTAATTGTTGAGAGAGAAATTGAGCGCAATACTTTACAAAATTAAATGAATAAAAAAATAATTTAAGATAGAAGGGAAAATCAGTGATCTACGTCTACTATTCCACCTTCAGTTAAGGCGAAAATACACTCACCCTCTGGTAAATTAGGTGCATCAATCATTTTAGCAACACGTTGCTCTCCTTTACCTTTTCTAAGATAAATTCTAACAGTTGCTCCGTGAGCAATTACGTTTCCTCCAGTAGCTCTAGTTGGATCGCCGAAAAATGTATCGGGTTTGCTCTGAACTTGATTTGTGACAACCACAGCCAATTCGGGATACATTTCTGAAAGCCTAAGCAAATCATGTAAGTGCAAATTAAGCAGCTGCTGTCTATTTGCTAAAGTGCCCCTGCCGATGAATTCTGCACGAAAATGAGAAATCAAAGAATCAACTACTATAAGTTTAATATTTTTTTCCACAATAATCTTCATGCAATCCTTAACTAACATAATCTGATGATCGCTCGAATATGCTCTCGCGTAAATTACGTTTTTTAACACCTCACGGTAATCCAAACCTTTAAACTCAGCCATTTGAATTAATCTTTCAGGTCTAAATGTACCTTCAGTATCAATATACAATGCTTTTCCTGAGATCCCTCCTTCTTTTTTTGAAAGCTGGACATTGACGCATAATTGATGCATTATTTGAGTCTTTCCAGTCCGATATTCCCCAAAGAATTCGGTAAGACTACCAGTTTCAATTCCACCTCCTCCTAAAAGATTATCAAGATCTGTGCTATTAGTACTAATTCGGGCTAATGATTTTCTTCTCTCCCATACTGAGTCTGCGGTCTTAAATCCAATATTGAGCGCTTCTCTGGCAGCATGAATAATTTTCTCAGCAGTTTTATCACCCAAACCCGCTTCTTCAATTAATATTCTAGAGGGAGTAATTGCAATACTATTAACTGTTGAATAGCCAACATCACACAATTTCTTAGCAATAGTAGCTCCCACTCCCGGTAAATCCCTTATATTATACTTAATCGAGAGACGTGCGTCTAAATCTTCATTCAATGAGTCTTTTTGTGCTGAATCTTCTTCAGATTTATCATTTTCATCCTCATCCTTATCCTCTAATAACTCCTTAAAAAGTTCATCATCTTCAACGTCCTTGTTATCCTCCGATTTAGTTGCAGTTGTCGTCTTAGCTGTTGCTTTCGCTTTTGAAGTTTTTTTATTTTTTGTTGGCATTTTGATTCCTATTCCTTATCTATATTTTATATACTTATTATTACTTAATTTAAAAAGAAGCCTATTGAAGATTTATTAAATCATTATATCGCTATCTATGTTTAAAAACTTCGGGAAAATAAAATCTCTAAAAACTAAAATTTTCTAATTATTATGAAAAATATTATAAGGTTATTCTCCTAAATTTGAACAGTATATTGGTAATTTATAATATCATTATCTATGTAATTCAATTTAAAATCTTTCTTTCCTTGCTTTTAAGTTTTTATTTTCTCATAATTTTTACTAAATTATTCTAAACAACCAATGTAGAGTGGATAACGTTTATTGTAACACCGTCCCAGAAATTCAT
>JAUWOE010000192.1 GCA_030612265.1 Promethearchaeum sp. | reverse complement strand
TTTTTTAAAAAATATAATCATCCATTATTTTACACCTTTTATAAAAACAATCTGGCGATAATATTTAAATTTACAAATAACATATTTAAATATAATTCAAACCATGTTAAACAAAAAAAAAAAAAAAAATACTATTATTGAAATTTTAGGATATTACGTCGTTTAATCTTTGCTAGATTCATACCAATCAAGGTATTCTTTCTTTCGTTTTGACTCAGGATCTTCATCTTTCGTATATTTGCTTGAATGAATCTTTCTCCACTCTCTATCATATTCTGTGGGAGTCAATGCGAGCCCACAAGTCTCACAAATCTTTCGCTTTTGGCGACCAATCATCTCACCGCCACATTCTGGACACCTTGCCATCTTTCCATTAACCTCTATTATTTTTCTTGAAGAATATTATAATATGATAATTATAATGAAGGCTCTCAAAAAAAATTTCGCAATTTCTAAAGTCCAGCAAGATCCAAATGACATCAATATAACACATTTTGTCGGTATTATCTCTGGGATACATTGTTTCATTTTCTGAAAAAGGTAATTTCTCCGGGATATACTTTATTATTTTATGAAAAATGTATTATCTACAAATTATGTTTTTCTTTATTTATTATAGCAGAATTCATGGATCGTGTTTCAATATTCCACCTTCTCGATGTTATCTCCATAATACTTTATTTATTAAATAAAAAAAAATAGTAAATCAGGATAAATTTTCATGTTTCTACAAAAAAAGATTTACAATCAATAGATATTGTTCAGTTTTCTTAACTTTTAAATCGATAAAATTAAATATATCATGGATCTAATATGTTAAATTAGGTGATCGTTTATGACAGTTGAAAATGAAGTAAAACAGAAAAAAAATTTCTCCTTCACATTTCCAATAAAGGAAGATAGTCGAAGATTGCGCTGGATCGATCAATCTCGTGGTTTTATAATGCTTCTTCTTGTTATTACTTTAGTAAAACCATGGGAAGAAGCTACATTAGAAGGAACATTTCTATTTTTTCTAACTCGGCATCCAGATGAATTTGCAACTTATATGACTCTTTTTGATATAGGTGTTCCTGCATTTATGTTTATTTTGGGATTATCTTTCGTAATATCATTTAATAAGCGAAAGAGTAAAAAAGGCACATCCAATGCAATTCTCAGAGTAATAATTAAGGGATTTTTATTATTGTTATTGGGTTATTTTATGACGTTAATCGAACATGGATTTGATTTTGGTGTATTATTTGAATATAGAACTGAAGCGGGCTTTATAATTCCTAGGTGGGATGTTCTACAAACATTGGGATTAGCAACATTAGTAGCTTTGCCATTTATTTTTATTAAAGATCCAAAATATCGATTAGTAGCAGCGTACATTTGGATGTTTTTATATCAGATTCTTTCAATTTTTACACCAATTCACTATTATGCAATGTTAACATATAATGGGGGGATTTTTGGAACATTTTTCACGTTTTCTGGTGTTGTTGTTGTAGCAGCTTCTCTTGGAGATTATATTTTTAATACAGAACATCATCCTAAGAAGAAGTATACAAATATGGCCATTTTAGGTGCGATTAATTTGATTGTTGGATTATTAATCGGATTAATACCTGGTTGGGAACCCAGTAAAAGAATATCAACCTTTAGTTATGGTTTGATTAGTTTGGGAGTGATTATTCTAACATTACTTCTATTTGTTTTTTTTGATGAAAAAAAGGATTGGAATTTAGGATATTTACTAGCATTTGGAAGACAACCCTTCTTTACATATTTCATGGCAGAGGTCCTCTATCAAATACCTAAAGAATTGTTAGATTTAACATTAACCGGTAGGTGGATATTAACTGGAGTAATAATTGTTGTAACCTCCATTGTAAACATGATATTTTATAAGAAGAAAAAGTATGTACCGACAGAAATTGCGATTATTTACTTTACTCTTATAGGAATTCTTTTCGCAATTGCTACTTCTCTATGATTATAAACAAATTAATTTGCTATTCCTATTTTTTTGGTATTTTACCTTTTTTTATCTGATATTTAATTATTTTTTTCCTTTCTATGCAAAAAGTGATAATTATATATTTAGCCTTTGAGTGATGATGTATGAATGATGAATAAAATTAGAATTATCTCCCCAAATTTGTATTTATCACTTATTTTCAAATATACTCAAAAAACCCACAAATTAAATAAAAGAAAACATATTTTTGAATCAAATTTTAAACACTTCTCAAATCGCAATGAAAAAAATAAATATGATTTACAAGTAAATCTCCTTAATTCTGCTTTAGAAATAGTCAATAAACAAATTTCAGATAGAAAAAGTGAAATTAATGAAATTCTATTAAAAGTTAAAAATTTATATGAAAAACAGGAAATTGATAGTGCAAAAAAGTTTTTAGATTTAATATATTCAGAGATAAAACATAGCGGTTTAGATTTTTCTCAAGATAAGATGAAAATTTTAGAAAGAAAGATATCTGTTTGCATAGAAATTTCCCATGATTTAACACAGTTCGATTCATATCAATTTTCTCAAAAAACACCTGTAAAAATTCAATTAGCATATATCAAAGTTATGGATATTTTACAAAGATCTAAGGAAAATCTGGAAGTAAATGACATTATCCATAAAAAAATAATGCAAAATGCTCAAGATGTCTATGAAAAGTTCCAGATTTTTATGAAAGAAAATGATATTACACAAAATCATAAATATATGAGCGAATTTTCCCTTTTTTATATCATGATTGATAATTTCTCGCTTATAATTCATGGATTGAGATTGAAATATTTATTATTACGTTCAGAAAAAAGCAGATCGCCTACCAGTTCCAAAAAATTCTTGTCGAAAGCTCAAAAATTAATCCAAAAAAAACCTTACTTCTTTTCCGCTGACCAAAAGTCTATTACATTAAATAAAATAAAGGATATTGAATTAAGAAAAGAAAATTTGATTAATAAATCTGAAAATATAATAATTTCAACTTCAAAATTGATGAACACTTTTAAATTTGGAGATGCAGAAATTCAACTTAATTTTCTACTAGATGAATTGAATGAAAATAATATGCCTTTAATCACTAAGAAAGTTGAAACTCAGTTAGAAATATGTAAAACCAATAAAGAAATTGGAAGTAAAATTATGGATATTGAGAGAATCATTTCTAATCAAGATATGCTCGGAGCAAAATCCGCTGTTGTTGAATTAAAGCAAAATATTAACTTAAATCTCAATAAAGAAAAAATTATACCTGCAATTAATATGAGAATTCAAAGAATTGAGTCAAAATTAACTAAAAGAAGTAATATTATTATAAAAACTTCAAAGAAAGAAAAAATTGGAAAAACATCAAAATCGGCTAAAAAAAACAAAGAAATTGTCTTATTTAACCAATTTAAGGAAATTCTTCTTAGAGAAAACGAAATTGAGAAAGGAAAACTAGCAAAACTATTAAAAATCAGTAAGGATGATTTATTTGAAAGAATGTTGGTTTGGAAAGAAAAAATCTCATTTGATTTGGAAAATGGAGTTATAATATTAAAAATCCAACAACCTAAAAATAATAAAGTAAAAAATAAACTTATTCAACGCAGACCGAAGAAAAGCGGAAAAAAATCTCGAAAGAAAAAAGAAAATAACGTTTTAGAAGATCTAGATAAATTATTGGATATGAATTTTGACGAGGACAATTAATTTACAATTTCGCAAAGAATTGATTCTGTGATTTAGCGTTCTTCTCATAGTAGGTTGAGTTTGCAGCCACTAGCATTCCTTTCCAGACTGTTAATCTTGGATCAAAATGAATTAAAATGTTTGAATTTGCCAACATGGGAATTTTTGAAAATAGTGAACTTAATCGTTCTTTAAAATTAGTAAAAGCACATCCTCCTCCTGCGAGAATAATATTGGAATAAATTTGTTTGCGTAAAGATGGATGACATTCCTTTAAACTTTGAATTATTAAAGAATCTACAGATTCACTTTTTGAATTAGCAAGTTTGGGATGAAATAATACCTCTGGTGCAAGATATTTTTCAATACCTAATTTCAATATTTCTTTAAATTGGGTAATTTCAATTTCCTCAGAGATTTGATTCTCTAAAGATTGGTCAGAAAGTGTTTTATTGATATTGAGCGAAAGCAAACATTTTTCATTAATAATTTTGGAAATTAATGGTTCAAAGATAGGGGATTTCAAATATGGATGTGAATTATGAAATAATTTAATAAGATAGTCTTGAATTAATTTTCCTGCAACATTAGATTTAAATCCCGAAGTTGTTAGAGGTTTTCCATTATTATATTGAATTACCCGTGAAAAATAATGACCAACATCTAGAACCACTCCAGTTTTTACTTTATGAGAGATTAAAGATGCAAAATCGTTTTTAATTGGTAGGATAGAAGAAAAATCGAATTTTTGAAATAAAAACGCTTGTAATTGATAAAGAAAATCATTTGACCATTCATGTGAATAGGCAAGAATCAATCCTTCATTTTTAGTTGATACGGAAATTTTGTAAAAAAGATGCTGAATGAATTCAAAAATTGCATCTATATCGTTGGGTTGAGAATATGAAAACAAATTTATCCGATTTATCGCATTTGAGAAATTATTTAAATCTTCACCAAAAATTTTTTGATTAGTTTCTTGAATTTTTCCTTTTTCATGAATTCTTGGTATTCCATAAGAAGTATTACATATAATTTGAGGATATATATTAGATGAATATCCCACTTTTGTAAAAGCGCTACCTAAATCTAAGAGAAAAACTTTATTTAATTCTGTTTTGGATTCAAAATTATTAATCATATATATATTCACCCTAAAAATTATATTCCAATAACACAGTTATAAATAATATCTATAAGATTATCTTTTGCTGACGGTTCATTTATACTTAATTCAAATATAGGGATTTGAAGTAATTTTTCAACATTTTTCTTTGCTACTGTCCCGCTTTCTGTCATCATTATACCTATTATAAGAGAGTTGTTATAGTTTTTCTTTAAAATTTCGATTATTGAAATATATTTTTGAATGAAATCGAAATCTGCTTCAATTATAATAATGAATATTTGTTTATTTTGAAAGATATTCTGATGCATTTCTGCTGTTTCTAAATCAAAATTCCAAATCGAGATATCACAATTTGGGAGTTTTGGATCATTATATTCAATAGTTTTTAATTCATTTTTATTTTCTTCGGAAAAATGAGATTCATTTGAGATCCTATTATTTATATTTTCAATTATTTCCCACAGTTTTGATTTGTATAAAGATTGAACACTTAACATTCCAATATCAAGATGTGTGTTGCATAGTGGAATTACTATATCATTAAAAGGTTTAAGGAGCGTGATGTTAAAAAAATCTTCAACGTCATAATTTCCAAAAGATTCAATGAATTGAGTTTGTAAATCTATTATAATCGAATTTATGATATCAATGTTATCATATTTATTAAAGAAAATAACCATTGATAAAGCTTCATGAAGAAATGGAGAAATTTTTAGGTTTAAAGCGGTCATTTGGAGAGATTCAATATTTTGTTTACTTTCTAGAAGAGACTGGGAAAATGTATCAATAGCTGTAGTAAACCCTGCTACTAGTTGAGGATTTACTTTCATTTCTGTAAATTCATAAGAATATACGCATAATCCTCCTTGAGACACAATCATAATCTCATGAATCATGCAGGAATATCCTCCAAAACTATTCCTTCATCAATTTTTTTTAATTTTCCTTTTATTAATTTATTCTCATAAAAACTCTCTTTTAAAATTTTAATATAACTCTGAAGTAATTTCGGATTTTTTTTACCTTCATAATTCATATCATATAATCTACGCATCATAAAATTCGGAGTCAGTTTATCTATGATTATATCTGATTTTAAGAAATATATCATATCTTCATTCCTATTTTTTACATAATCAATAATATCTAAGTTTTTCAAATCATTAATCAAAGTAAAAACATTATCCACGCCGTGTATTGTAAGTTTTTTTAAAGTAGATTCACTTGCATTGGTTTTTCTGAGAAAATTTATAATTTTATAGTAATTTGAATCACTAATAAATTTCAAAATCTGAAGATTGTCCCTTTCTGATGGTTTATAGTATTTGAAAAATCCTCGAATTTTGGAAAGAATATCCTCATTAAGTTGTGTATCTCCTTTAGCTTGAAAGCTCTGAATTAAATCTATTGGAGGTGCACGGAGTAGAACAATATCATTTATTAAAAATACATAAGTTCCTTCAACGCCTTTAACAGAGGAAACTTTAATTAAATCATTATGGCTCAATCTTTCAATTGCCATTTCAAAATTGAATGCGGTTTTTTTCAAAGAATCTTCAAGCCAAATTTTTAATTCGTCTCTATAATAGACGCCCTCTTCTTGCAAGAGATTTAATATCGCTCTGTTCAATTCATTTGAATATAAAATTGCTCGCCTTTGTTCTAGGTTTGTATTAGGGTATTCTTTAAAACGTTGGAATATCGATGGTAATATTGGTGTAAAAATATCCTTTTGGATATAAGGTACCAAATAATACATTGTATCAGAAATTATATCTGAAAAATTTTCTGGATCTTCATCTTGCTGCAATAAAATTGTTAGGAAGTAATTATGGATAGAACCCGTCCAAATGGACAGGACATTTAAAGATCCAACATACATCGAAACAATATCTGCTTTAGCACTGTATAAATGTTGAGAATATAATTGCATTAAGGTTTTATTTTCTAATTTAACTTCTTTTGGCCAGGTTCCTAAAATTTCTGCACCACTACGTGCGTCCCAATTCCATAAAACTATTCCAATTGGCATTATTTATCATCTCCAAATTCAAGATTAAAATCATCTACAATTTTATCCGAGTCAAATTCCAAATCGTGCTGAGCACCGGTAATTTGAATGTAATTATGAATAATCTCCATTAATCTCGTAAGATTTTCACCAAAAATCTTTTCAGCTTCCAGTCGTCGTTTAATCTCATCTTCAGAATATATAACCAAATCATTTAAAAATTGTTTTGCTTCTTCTTTTAAGAATAATTTCCCAGTTATTTCTTGATAAGCATCTATAAAGTATTTAATATCATCAATATGTGGTTGCAGAGGAAATTGTAAATCTATTTGTTCCCACCTATTCCCATATTTCCCTTCTAATTGTTCAATCCTGGTCGGATATCGATCTGGAAGTATATTATTTGTGTTCTTAAGGATTCGTACCATAATGTCACCGCATTTGTTCCAAGAGAAATGCTGCTCACGAGAGGCTTGTACGAATCCTTAACTACCAGACAACAACGTTTGATGCCTACAAATGTTTCATATTTCGCCGTTTATTTA
>JAUWOE010000041.1 GCA_030612265.1 Promethearchaeum sp. | reverse complement strand
ACATATAGCTATCGTTTTAGTGATGATCCTGATGGAACTCTGAGTGGATTACAAGCATTTTGGTTCACACTGGATATGGGTCTTACTGCAGATGCATTCGCTGGAGGAACTAAAGAATATTTAATTAATAGAAATATAAGAACGCGAGTTGAATCTGTTTTAATGCCAGGTCTTACCATTGATGACGACCCATATTTAGTTTTTGATCGGGTGAACGGGAAAATGTACTACGCAGTATCTATATATACCGATATTTCAATTGGATCTTATACTATGTCTCCCGTGTATCGCTTTATGGGAACTGTTTTAATTGATGTTAAAAGCGGCGTATTATCTTGGTTCCGAAATCCTGGGTTGCAAAGTTTTACAACTGATTTATTAGGTGATCTTTGGAGTTTATATGCAAATATGTATCCATGGCAAGATCCTGAAGATTGGCTCATGGCTCAGCTGCGATATCCCGAATCTCTATGGGAGAAACAATTAAATATTGATTATTATTACCATGTTGAGGATTCAACAACATGGTATGCTGGAAATAGTTTTTTTGAGCTTCCCGCTGATGGAGATGTCTATTTTGTTGAAACTGACTTAGGAGATGGCTTGGAATTTGTTGGTGTACAATTAGTGGAATATCAAAGTGAAGAATCTGTGAAACTTGCAGGGCTATACATAATTAGGCAGGGAGATCATTTTGGGGAAACAATTTTCTATGAAACCTTGAATTCAGATCAAGATTTAGCTGGCCCAAAAACCGCTAGAGATCAACTAACTACAGATGCAACTCAAGAAATCTCATTAATCAATAACGCCAGATTTGGTAATATTTTATTATACCCTCTTGCTGGTTCTCTTTATTATTTTATCCCCGTTTATGCTTCTGAGGGTTCATATGAATTTTTGAAATTGACCGGATTAGTTAATGCTTTTGATAAGGATTTGTTAGTTTATGCTGAAACTTTAGAGGAAGCATATGGGATTTTGAAAATCAAATTGGATCTAAATGAAACAATAGAAGAAATAACTGGTGATGTTAGTTTAAATCTCCTCTCTTATGATGAAGAAATTGAATATAATCCGGGTAATTGGGCAGAAATTAGAACTTTAGTCGATTATTTCAATACAACAGATACTCTTCCAATGCGAAATTTCACTCTTAATTTGACAGTGCGTTCTGCAGTGAATATGAGTGTAAAAGTATCAAATCAATTGATTCCGGGAGTTTCTTATAATCTTACTCCATTTACAACTGCCTTTAATTATACTGTTGCTACTTGGAATGATACTACTGGATTTAATCCCGGAGATTTAGCAGGACTTACTATTAAATTGAACACAGAGCAACTTTTAAGTGCAGACATAGTTGTTTATTTCAAGCTTGATTTAATTGATATCGACGATCCAACCAAAATTATCTCAACTGTTTGGTATTCAATTGATTTCTCAGTAAATGTTTAAATATACTTCCTATTTTTTCAATTTTTTATTCATAATTTATTTTTGATTTTATTCTCATTATTATTTCGGATTTAGTTATTATAAATTGGTTCTATTGAAAGTTCATAAATTCAGATTGAATAAGGGAGTAGGTTAATAAAGTCAAAATCCGAAATAAGAAAAACAATGGAAAGGGATTCTTTAAAACTTTCCAGTGGTTTTAAGATATATTTATAATCTTTTTTTTATTTCCAGTTAATCTAATAGTTTTTCTTTAAAATTTGATGTCGTAATCATCATCAATGGTGATTTCCATTGTTGCTCTTTCTTTATCTTCTTCATCCATATTATCATCATTTTTGAGTTCTTTCTTACCTGTTTTTATCTTTTTTGTAATCCATTTTTCATCAAAATTGAATATTTTCTGCCCTTTTATGATTTGTGAGAAAAATTCACTCTCAATTGACTCAATATATGGATTATCTTTAAGTTTGACAATGAATTCTTCATGCTCTTCTTCCTTACGGTGGATCGAGATTAAATAGATAATCTTACCGTCTTCTGATAGGGCAATGAATAAAACTTGAGGAAATTCTTTATCTAAGAAATTTGCAAAGGATTTTATGAACATATCGTCTAAAGAACTGAAATTCAAAGGTTTAACTACAATTTTCTCGAAAGAAATTTTCTTTATGTTTAAGAATTTTGGATTGAATATGACAGAATATCCCAAAATTACTTTATTTGATTTTAAACGCTGTAAACGGTGATATATAGTGCTAGTTTTTTTATTTAATTCGTCTGCTAGCTTTTTCAGACTTTTTCGGGCATCATCTTCTAAATATTTCAGAATTTCGATATCAAGTTCATCTATTTGTTTTTTCATTTTAGTTTTCTCCCTCAATTAACAACTTTGAAAAATATTTAACCACTGAAAAATGATGTAAAATCAATTTTTTAAAATCTATACATAAATATGGTATTTTTTCCAAATAAAAATTTGTTTATTTTTAATTATTATTATAAAATTTTCTACGATTAACGGAATTTTTTCAGAAAATTTTAAAATTTTTTCAAAAAAATCTAAAATAAAAATAAGAAAATTGAAAAATTTGCAAAAAAAAAAAAAAATTAATTAGAAAACTTATTCGTAAATTTCTAATCCCTTAAGAGATCAATATCGCGTAGTTTTTGTTTCAAATTTTCAATATCCTGTAATCTTTTTTGTTTTTCTCTTTCATGCTCTTCTAATTCTTTTGGATCGATTTTAAATAATGTAACTCCTTTCCCAATATTCTTCATTAATTCTTCTAAAACATCTAATTTATTTTTTACATTACTTAATTTATCTAATCTCTCATTCTTTGCATTTTGGTATTCGATGAGTTCTTCTTCATTAATTTTTTTCAAAGGAATTTCGCCTTTTACCGTTATTAATAATTCTTCGGCGACATCCAGATGATTTTTAAGGTCTTGAATCCTGGAAATCCTCTGGAATCGTTCTGCTTCATATTTTTGAAATTCCTCATCAGATATGTGCTCTAAACTTGGAGCATCTTGAATTTCCTTTAAAAGAGTATTTGAAATTTCGAACTTTGCTTTAATAATTTTTTGGATCTCGGAAATTTTTTTTTTTTTTTTTATACTTTCCTGTTCAATTTCTTTTTTTACATCATCAGAAATGGGTGTTAAAGTGGTATTTTTCATTTCAATAAACATTTTTTCAACTTTACCAAGTTTTTCCTTAAAACCTGTTAATTTTTCAAGTTTTTCAGTCTTATCCTTAGAAATTTTCTTTAAATAATTATCTGCAATTTCAAATTTTTCTAGTAATTCAGTTTTCATATCTTCTGATAGATTTGGTTTAATTTCTTTAGAAATATCTTCAACCAGTGCAATTATTAGTTCCATTTTGGTTTTAATTTTTCCAATATTATTCAAACGCTGTTTTCTATCTTTTTCGTGATCTTTCAATTCTTTTTCATCAACAGGAGTTAATTTTAATTCTTTACCTGAAATTTCTTCCAAGATAACACCAAATTGATTTAAATAGAAATTTGCCTCATTTAAGGTCTTCAATCTTTGTTCTTTTTTTCTTTTTATTTCTTCTAATTCTTTATGATCAATTTTTTCTAAATTTTCTGTAGGACTTTTTGAGATAATCTCCTCTAGAATTAATGAGAATGACTTTAATTTTTCAACAGCCTTTTCTTTTGCCTCATTATGTTTTTTTAATTCTTGTTCATCAATTTTTTTAAGTTTCGGGGCACTCTGAATTTCTTGCATTAGATTTTGAGTTAGATCAACGGTTTCTTTTAATTTATTGAATTTTTCCAAGCGTTCCTGCCTATTTTTATCATGTTCTGCTTTATCTTTAGAATCGATTCCATGTAAATGAACTTTTCCTTCCAATAATTCATTCATCATATTTTTTGCATTATCATACAGAACTTTAACATCTTCTATCTTTTTCATTCGTTCTTTTCTATTATCCTCATATAATTGTTTGGCTTCAGCATCAATTCCATATAATTTTTTTTCCCCGTCTTTAATTTCCTTCTGAATATCTTCCAATTTTTTTTTATTTTCTTCTTCCATTTTCTTCTTCCATTTTTTTTTTGTTTTATATTTTGAAATTACACCATTTTAACTTAAAAATTTTTATGGCTGAATATATTTTCAAAAAGCAATTTTAATATTAAAAATCGATTTATTCCCAATAATTTAAACTATCGCCATGTATCATCATTATTTGAGCAGAATGCGTACAAAACTTTATGATTACAGCGAATCGAAGATTGATGAAGTTCTTAACAAAAATAAAAAATCCAAGAAAGAAAAGCAAAAACTCTATAATTTTTTCAACCAAAAAGGTGAAAATCAAAAATGAAAATCTTAAAAAAAGGTATAGAAATATCCAATTCGGATTTGTTCGTGCTGGTTATAGTCTAACAGTATCAAGAACATTTTACTCGACAACCGCCAAAATATTCCTTCATATTATCTTTTTGAATGCAGAAAATAAATACATTTGTCATTATAATTAGAAAAATTCCGGGTTTGGAAAAATAATTAATTTTATTATACTTTTATTCCCAATATTCTGGTTCAGTATCAGAAAGGTTAACTTCCGTATTTCCCGTCTTCAGAATTTCGTTACAGACCCCGCAGACATAATATTTAAATATAATCATTAAAATATGATTATGATCTATGTGCTTTTTTTTGTTTAAAATTGAGTAATATTCGATTTCTTCACCTTTATAATCTGTGGAAACGGGATTTCCGTTAATATCTGTTATTTTTACAATACTTTGAATCTCCAAATTTACAGTTGGAGATCGAAAAGTCAGATTATCCTCATCAATTGGTAGATTTTCGAGAATTCTTTCTGCCCAATCAGGAGTAAATTCTCTTATATTTTCTGGAATTTTATTATTATCAATATCTTCAATAAAAGTTTTTAGATTGTCTTGTAATTCTTTTATTGTAATCCATTCATTTTCTTTACCATTTATCTTCGAACCGAAATCACTTAGTTCATCAATTCTGGGGATAGTTTGGATAATACTTTCTTCACTATGGTTAATTTGAAAGAGAGTATATGATTCTGGATAATCTTTTGTGTCTTCATATAAATTTTTAAGGAATTCTAAAAATTCTGCTAAGATCTTGGAATATTTCTTATTTATTATTGTAACAGTTTTTTTAATTTCATCTTGGATCGATTTTATATCAAATTGAGCCATGATGTCTTTTTTGGACCTTCCACAAAAAAAACATTCCTCTTTTTTGGCTTTTCTGACAATTTCAATCATTTTCTTTCTCCAATTTATGTTATGAATTATTTTAAATTTCTCTCTATAAAGATTCCCAAATTTAAGGTTGTTATTTTATACTTTTGTTTAAAATTTTATAAATTACACTCTTTTTCCAAATATTGCTGTTCCGATACGTACCATGTTTCCTCCTTCAGCAATTGCAATATTATAATCTCCGGACATTCCCATGCTTAAAATATCCATATTATAATCTATTTTGTATTTATCAAATAAAATTTTCATTTCTTTGAAATAAGGTTCTGGGTTTTCCTCATAAGGGGGGATGCACATTAATCCGCGGAGTTTAAGATTTTTTAAAGATTTAATATGCTCTAATAAGTCAAGTAGGTTTTCCTGTTTAATTCCTTCCTTACTTTGTTCAAATGCGATATTAATTTCAATTAAAATTGGCATTACTTTATTAATTTCGCCACAAGCATTATTTAACTTATTTGCAAGTTTCTTTGAATCAATTGTTTGAATCATGTCAAAATATTGCGCAGCGAGCTTCACTTTATTGGATTGAAGGTGTCCGATAAAATACCATTTTATATCTTTCAAATGTTTCAATTTTATGATTTTTGGGATTGCATCTTGAATATAATTTTCTCCAAAGTCTCTATGACCTGAATTATAAGCTTCCTCGATAAATTCTACTGGTTTTTTTTTTGATACGGCAATTAAAGTGACATTTTGCGGAATTTTTAGTTTATTTATGTTTTCAGCAATGTTTTCAATTCCCATTGAAATAAAAAATGATGATATAGTAAAAAACTTATTTTTTTTGAATTTGTTTTGCTAATTTTAAATCCTCTAGGGTATCAATTTCCATGCAAAATTCATTCACAATATCCAAAGCGATCAAATCTATTGTTTCTGAGATTTCATTGAAAGCATTTTCTGCATAACAAGAAGTGTTATTGTTTTTTACGAATTTTTCAATACGATCCATCCAAAGTTGAAAATCTTCTTTTGTCCAAAAATAGAGTGGTAATAAGAAGACTGTATCATTTCCAAAAACATCGATGCCGATTTTTATTATTTTTCCGTTCTGAATTTTTCCCTTGAAATCTTTTGCAGGTAAATTTGCAGCCCGATCAACAATAACTGAGCTTATTTTTTGCCCAACAATCTTTTGAGCCACAGATTTTTCGAAAACTAAATCTCCATGCAATAATAGAATATCATCGTCATCAATTTCATTTCGAGCCAACCACATCGAATAAATATAATTTGTAGATTCGAATTTTGGATTATTTATATAAACAACATCTAATTCTGGGAACTTTTCTTTTACGTGATTAATAATTTTATCTTGTAATGGTCCGGTTGTAATTATAAATTTTTTTACTCCAACTGATAATAACAATTCAATCTGGCGCTGTAAAATCGATTTTCCGTTTATTTCTAATAAACATTTTGGCAAATTATCAGTTAGAGGCTTTAATCTCTGCGCTACACCTGAATTTAATATTAATGCTCTCATTGTTTTCATCATCGATATATATCTTTCATAGAAGTTCTTGTAAAATATCTCTTAAATTTTCTTCAGTTAATTTTCTGGGGTTATGCTTGACCCTATCAGGGGTGAAACCTTCTTTTATTATTAATTCAATTCCTTTCTTATCTATTCCAACTTCGCGCAATTTTGTTGGCAGATTAAGATTTTTCATTAATTCGGTTATCATTTGCGCAGCTTTCTTAGGAGAGTCCACTCCAATTGCTTCTGAGATTTTCTTTAAGCGTTCAGGGGCTTCATCTATGTTATCTACATTTTTTTCCGAATTGAATAGGAGAAATTGACTAAGTGTCAATGCACAAGCTAAACCATGAGGGACATTAAAATGCAATGTAATCGGATAAGAAACTGAATGAACTGCAGTAGTTTTTGTATTGCTAAATGCTAAACCTGATAGTAAACTTCCAAACGCGAGATTTTTACGGGTTTCAACATCTGAAGGATTATCGAAAATTTTTTGGAGATTTGAAAATATTAATGGAATAGATTGTAGAGCATAAATATCAGAGATAGGATTATGATTTTTTGACCAATAGGCTTCAATAGCTTGACTTAATGCATCCAATCCTGTAATAACTGACATTTTTTTCGGTAAACTCTTAACTAAGGTCGGGTCAACAATCGCACCTTTTGCATACATCTTTAGGTCAGATAAGGAATATTTCTTTTGTTTTTCTCCCAAATCCCAAACTGTAGCCCATCGAGTGACTTCAGAACCCGTTCCGGATGTTGTAGGTACTTCAATCAAAGGAATTCCATAATTTTCAAGAGTTTTACCTTCTTTAAGATAAAGATTAATACTTCCTGGATTTTTACCTAAAATTGCCATGCATTTAGCCGTATCCATGGCAGATCCTCCACCAATTCCAATTATCAAACCGTAATCTTTATTTCTAACTAAATCCGCACCATTATCAATAATTTCTATTGAAGAGAAATTTCCATCTTTTTCAAAAATATCAACTGTAAATCCATCTTTTTCTAGGTAGTCATGCACTTTTTCAGAAATACCTAGGATATTTAGAAGATTTTTATCTGATACAATTAGAATTTTTTTGTTACTTGCAATTTTTATGGCTAGTTCTGAAATATTCTTTAAAGAATTAATTCCAAATAGAACTTCTACTGGATTATAATATGTTTTCATTTGTAATTTCAACTGTATAAATTAATTTTATTTTCGAAGAGATTTCATAAAATGCTCTTTATTTTGAATCGGGGTTGTTGTAGGGCGACCCAAATCTTCACGAGATCCTTTTTTTACTTTAATGATTAACATCGATGGTCCTTTTCCTTCTTCTTTAAACATTTTTTCTAATACAATCTTCAAATTCTCTCTACTATTTGCAAGATAAACTGATTTATAGCCACTTCCAAGACAAATTTCTTTGAAATTAACGGTATCTGAAACTGTGGGTTGCCCACCCGTTGATTCATGAGCATTATTATCAATTAATATATGATAAAGGTTCCCTGGATGGTAATGTCCAATTGTGGTTAATGCTCCAAGTTGCATAATTAGAGCGCCATCGCCATCGATTACAACAATTTTTTTATTTGAATTCAATGCGATACCTAAAGCAATTGAAGAAGTGCATCCCATTGACCCAACTGTGTAAAAATCGCGTGGATTTTCTTTTCGTGCAATTCTTAATTCAAAGAGTTCTCTTGATGTCTTACCAGTCGTAGATATTATAATCTCATCGCCATTGAAGGAATCTATTATTGTCTTTAATGCATCTTCTCTTGTCATCTCATAAATAGTATCTTTTCTTTTTGAACTGGTAAAGGGTTCAATTATGTTTTTTTTAACAATCAAGGCATACGGTTTTTTATTTTCCTTAAAGAAGATTGATGTTTTTTGCAATAATTGTTCAAATTCTGAAACAGTTTCTGGAAAAAAGCTATAGGGAATTTCTAAAGCTTCCAAAAGGGGTATCGTAACTCTACCCATCTTTTTATGTTGAGGTTCATCCTTTTCACCCGGTTCACCTCTCCATCCAATCATTAATAACATTGGGATTGAATATACTTCAGAATCAGCTAAAGATGTTATCGGATTGACTGTTTTTCCAAACCCGGAGTTTTGCATATAAACCACTCCGATATTATTAGTCGCAAGATGATACCCTGTAGCTATAGCAACTGCTTCACATTCGTTACTTGAAATGATATTATCTAAACCATTTCCATGATTTTCATCTAGGAAACTCATCCAGGCTTTAAATGTAGAGTCTGGAACTCCAGTAAAGAATTTATAATTATTTTTTTTAAATATATCCCATATTTCGGAACAATTCATGATTTAAACCCCTGGTATAAGGTCCAAAATTTCTTTAATTGACATACAATATTTTTCTGAAGCCTCTTTTGCACGGTGATTTTTTAAGATAGAATTTGCTGTCTTCAACATATTAGGATATGCACTTCTGAGAAGCTGATTTGCATAAATAACAACGCTAATTCCTGCTTTTATCAGTTCTTCTTCTGTAATTTGTGAATATGTGCTAGGAACAACAACGATTGGAACTTTATCTTCCAGTTTTTTATAATTTTCGCAAAACTCTAGAATTTCACTTGGATCTTTCTCTTTACTATGGATCATTATCCCATCTGCTCCTGCTTTAATATATGCTTTTGCACGTTTTAGAGCGTCTTCTTGCCCTTGCTTAAGAATAAGGCTTTCAATTCGTGCAATAATCATAAAATCTTTAGTAATTTGTGCTTTTTTTCCCCCCAAGATTTTCTGGGAAAAGTTTTCAATAGTATCTTGACGCTGAACTACATCCGTTCCAAAAAGAGAATTTCGCTTTAAACCAATTTTATCTTCAATAATTACTGCGGACACACCAAGTCTCTCTAAAGTTTTTACAGTATAGACAAAATGTTCTGTAATTCCTCCATTATCTGCATCTACTATCATTGGTTTGGTAGTAACATCTAAGATTTCGTTAATTGTTCTTATCCTTGCAGTAATATCAACACATCCTATATCTGGTTTTCCTTTAGAAGTTGAATCGGTTAGGCTACTTTCCCACATTCCGTCAAACTCTCTAAAAGATTCTCCTTCATAAATTCCTGTTAATTCTACAATTCGACCGGTTAATCCATTATGTGTTTCAAGAATTCTAACTATTGGTTTCATTTGAATAAGATTTCTTAATTTCTTAAGTCGCTTTTCTGGTGTGGTTCCAACTCCAAATTTATCTTTAATTAATTGTCCAGAGTTTAATCCTTCAGTGAATTCAGGTTCAACCAATTTCCCTCCCCACTCCTTTAATACTTCTATTACTCGCAGTCTAGTTTTTTTTAAAGGGCCTTCTTTCCAATCATCACCATGAACAACAAAATCTGGTTTAATTTTTCTTAAGTTTTCTGTATAATCTAAAGATTTTTGGGGAATTATTTGCGATACCCCTTGGATATTTCCAATGACTTCTTTTCTCTGTTGATAATTAAGTACGGGAAGACGTTTATAAGTAGCAATAGCTTCATCGGTTAGCAACCCAATGATGACTTCACCGAGTTTTCTGGCTTCCTTAATGATTTTAAGGTGTCCTGGATGAATAAAATCTGCACTTAATGCCACATAAACTTTCAAAATTTTCATTAATTATTATCAAAATAGCATAAAAAAAAAGTTTTAATATTTCTAAATTGGATCAAAGAATTTTAGGATCGAAAATTGATAGTAAATTATGATTTCCTTTGATGATATTCAAAAAGCTTACGAAAGAATCAAAAAAATTGTTAATCATACCCCAATTTTAACATCGAGAACCTTGAATCACAAGGTTAAGGCTAAAATATTTCTTAAATGTGAAAATATGCAACGAGTAGGAGCATTTAAATTTAGAGGCGCATATAATGCTTTAAGCCAATTAAGTGAAATAGACAAACAAAAAGGCGTAATCACGCATTCTAGTGGTAATCATGCGCAGGCAGTAGCCCTCGCGGCGAAAATCCTGGATATAAAGGCAACTATCGTAATGCCTAATACTTCTAACATGTGCAAAGTAAATGCAACAAGAAAAACATATGGCGCTGAGGTTATTTTTTGCAAAAATACACTCGAATCAAGACGCGAAACTACTGAAAAATTACTTCAAAAGAATGGCGCGATTTTAATTCATCCCTATGATAATGATGTTGTAATTGCGGGAGCTGGAACCGCTGCTTTGGAATTACTAAATGATATACCTGATTTAGATGTGATAATTGCACCAGTTGGAGGCGGAGGTCTACTTTCAGGTTCTTCAATTGCTACTAAAGGATTTAATCCGAATATTATTGTCTATGGTGCAGAACCAATGAATGCTGATGATGCGTATCGTTCGTTTCATTCAGGACAGGTTGAAACAAATGAAGATCCAGATACAATTGCAGATGGATTGAGAACAACTCTTTGCGAAAGAACTTTGCAGATAATTAGGAAGAATGTTGATGAAATCTTTTTAGTAAGTGAAGAGGAAATTATTGAAGCGATGCAATTCGCGTGGGAAAGAATGAAAATTATTATTGAACCTTCAAGCGCTGTTCCAATTGCAGCAATTCTATCCGGAAAAGTACCAATTGAGAATAAGAAAGTTGGAATTATAATAAGTGGTGGGAATATTGGTGGTTTATCTGAATTTTTTGACGAATTTAGAAAAATATAAAATATTAATAAAAAAAGGGATGTAATTGAAAATTTTTTTAAAGATTTTACATCATGCCAGGAGGCATTCCGCCCATGCCACCCATGCCACCCATGCCACCAGGAGGTCCACCAGGAGGTCCACCAGCGGACTTCTTGGCTTTAATCATATCGTCAATTCTCAAAATCATAACCGAAAGTTCGGTTGCGCTTTTGATTATTTGATCAATATTTGCAATAGGTTCGATAATTCCAGCTTTTCGATTATCAACAACTTTGCCTTGAAAAATTTCCAATCCAGCAAATTCGTTACCCGGTTTTGAATGTTGACCTCGGAGCTCTGCGATAATGTCTATTGGATCTAAACCAGCATTCTCAGCTAGAGTAATTGGGATAATTTCCATAGCTCTTGCATATGATTCAATAGCAATTTGTTCTTTTCCTGATTGCTTACTTGCCACTTCCAATAATCTTTGGGAAAGTTCCATTTCAACTGCTCCACCTCCACCAACAATTGCACTTCTATCGTGAACTGAAGCTATTACACATAATGCATCATGTAAAGTTCTTTCTGCTTCATCTAAACCAGAAGTGACACCTGCTCGGAGTAAGATTGATACAGCTTTAGGATTTTTACAACCGGAAATAAAACACAAATCATCTCCAGCGATTTTTTTAAACTCGACCTTTTTTGCAAATCCTAGGTCATTTGAAGTCAAGGAATTGATGTTTTCAACAATTTTTCCGCCCACCGCTTTTTGAATTTTTAACATTTCCGATTTTGTAACGGATTTAACAGCCACAATTCCATATTTATTTAGGAAATGACTAACAGAATCTTCGATTCCTTTTTGATTGATTACTACATTTGCACCTGATTCTTCAATTTTTTCTGCGTAGTGTTTTAAAATCGATTCTTCTTGGTCTAAAAAAGCTTGAATATGATTTGGGTCGCTAATCTTAATATCGCTCGAAAATTCCGTTTTCTTTATCTCGAAAGCTTGAGATATTAGAGCAATTTTTGCATCATTCACGAGTTTTTGCATCATTTGGTGAGTTGGCTCTTTTTCTAAAATCATTCCATCAATAATTTGAGATTCTCTTATTGATTTTCCCTTTTTCTTGACAATCACTATATTTTTTACCTTTGACATATTATCTTTTTTAGATTTTACCTTTGAAAATGCATCTACGGCAAGATCAGAAAAGAAATCTTTATTTCCGCTGACGCCTTTACTATTCATCGTTGTTATTGCAATCTTTCTTAAGGTTTCATGGTCTTTATCGGGATCAATACTAACTGCAATCTCATTTTTTAATAATTCTCGAGCTTTTTTACCAGCCAGAGAATAGCCCCGAGCGACAATTGAAGGGTGAATTCCCTGATTCATTAATTCATTAGAAACAGTTAACAATTGGCCTGCAATAATTACGCTGCTTGTTGTACCATCTCCAACATTGATATCTTGCGTCTTGGAAATCGCGACAGCCATTTTTGCCCCTGGGTGTTCTATATCTAAATTTTCTAAGATTGTGGCTCCATCATTAGTAACTGTAATATCACCTAATGAATCGACCAACATTTTGTCCATACCTCTAGGACCGAGGGTGGATTTTACAGCTTCTGCAACAGCTTGGATTGCAAGGATATTTTTTGCTCGTGCATCGCTGCCTTTTGTTTGTTCGGAGCCTTCTCTTAATATGAGAATGGGCATCCCGCCGAGTTGTGACACGATTTTTCACTTTATTTGCATAATTTTTACTTTAAAAAAATTATTATTAGTTGAGGAAGTCTAAGTCATGAAAAATATTAAAATTATCGAAATTTGTATAAAATCTATATTACCCACATAGTCTGCATTTTTATAAGACAAGAATCTATAAAAAAATTTAAGAGGTGTTTTTTTGGCCCAAATTGGATCAAAACAAGTACAATTTTTATTCAATGAAATTTCAACAAAATGTGAGAAAACTGCATGCCTATTTGACGAATTTTATGCTGACAAAGTCAAAGCAGAATTAGAAATCAATTCAATAAATGGAAAAACAAAATCTGAATATTTAACAGTGCAGTATACGAAATTCCTTGGTCAGGAACGAGGTTCTATAAAATTGATTAATTTTCAAAATGGTGTTATTATTTACGAGGATGGAAAATTAAAGTGTGAGATTTCCGATTTAAATTTAAGCGAAGCTCAATTTTTACTAAAAATGTATAAACTCATGCAAGTCAATTTGAAAGTGTTTTAATTCTTAGTGAATATCTAACATTCTCAAATCATCCTAAATTCTCTTAAAGATCCTTTCCGAAGTTTTATTTGTAATGAGAATTTTCTAAAGTTGGATTAGGATTTTACCTATGAGTGAATACATTATTCTCCTTGCAGTTTTTATATCATCCTTTATTTATGGGTTAATTGGATTTGGAGACGCACTTATTTTAATCCCAATTTTGACTCTATTCATTAATATTCAGTCTGCTGTTGTATTGGTGAACCTATGGGGTGTGGTCCCTAGTATTTTAAATCTGATCCAATATTTCAAATTCATCGACAAGAAATTTTTTATTCGGGGAATTTTGACAGGAATTCCGGGTGTTATAGTTGGCACTTTTTTAATAGTTATATTGCCACTAAGATGGATTGAATTAACTTTAGGATTGTTTGTTTTAGTTTATTCGATCCTAAAAATTGTTAAATATCGAAATAAAAAGAAACCAAAAGAGGATATAATCGATAAATCAAATGAACAGCACCTTCCAAATTCGGTCTTAGTAGTAGGAGGGTTTTCATATGGTTTCTTTGGAGCACTTATTGGAGCTGCAGGGCCTATTAACATTGCGTTGTTAGAAAATACAGGCCATTATCGAGAAGAATTCATTGGAAATTTTGCTGCGATATCCACAGTTTTTGGCTTAATTCGAATACCATTATATCTCACTCAGCAATTATTCCCAACTGAATACCTATTAGTATTTTTTGTTGCGTTTCCTGTCATTTTTATTGCTACAAAAATTGGGCATTTTATAAATCCGAAAATAAAAGTAAATTCTTTTCAATTAATCATTCATATTATGTTATTTATTAGTTCAATACGAACAATTTTACAGACTACCATATTTTACGAATAATTTTCAATGCAAATTCCGTTTATATTAATTCAAAATAAAGCCTGCGATTATTCTTTCCCTTATTTTGAATTTTTTGAATAGTTATTTTACCGATCTCTCCTAAATGTGATACATGACAACCCCCATCTGGTTGTTTATCAAAACTTTTAATGTTAACAATACGAACGTGTTTAATATTTTTCGGCAATCCCATATTTAATTTCATTAAAGAAGAATCTTGTTCCAATTCATCTCGTGTAATATAATAGGATTCCACAAGTAAATCTGAGTTAATAATTTCATTTGAGCGCTTAACGAATTTTTCAACAAGCTCTCTTTCAAAATTTGGAAAATTAAAATCAATTCTACCTTTTCCCATAACTAAATTATTGCCCGTTACTTTAACATTTCCTTCATTAAAAAATACTCCACTTAACACATGGGCTGCAGTATGGTATCTCATTAATTCAAACCTTCTATTCCAATCTAGAATTCCTAATATTTTATCTCCAACTTCCAATCCCAATTCGTCTACTTCGTGAGAAATATCATTTTCTATTTTTCGAGCAAAAATTACTTTGAATTCCTTATTATCTGATAATCTCTTGAATATTCCTAAATCATTATCAACGCCACCGGATTTAGGATAAAAAGCTGTTTGGTTTAGCACTATAAATTTTCCTTCTGATACATTTTCAACAACCGCTTCAAATTCTTTCAAGTTCATGTCTTCTAAATATAATGCTTTAGTCATTTACATCGATTTAATATAATTTATA
Organism: Promethearchaeum sp.; assembly: GCA_030612265.1. Classification (GTDB taxonomy): domain Archaea; phylum Asgardarchaeota; class Lokiarchaeia; order Sigyniarchaeales; family Promethearchaeaceae; genus Promethearchaeum. The sequence continues at coordinate 4,790 of JAUWOE010000041.1, read as the reverse complement.
TATCTTAATAAAAATTATCAGAGAAGAAAAGAGAAGCAAAGAAAAAAGAAGAAAAAGGATTAAACTTGATATTTCCATTTAAATTTTTGGGCAACTTGTCGCTGAATATATGAAAGTAAAACAATCATGGATAAAATACCAATAGGCAAGACAATAATTATCAAGTTTACAGCATCAAACAGAGTTAGGATTACTATTAATGTGATACTGGCTCCACCTGCTATAAACGACCACAAATTCATCAATGGTGAAAAGTATTTCTCAAATGCTTCCTCTTTTTCAATTTTTGGCAAATAATGTCTATCAATTGATGAATACATCGGAGAAGAGATATCTGGAAATTTCGTTATATATTGGAATAAATCCACTGGCATTTTAAGAAGTTTTTTTAGAAGAACAATCGATTTTGAAGATATTTTTTGAGGAGAGGATACTACCGGGTCTTTTTTTCCGGATAAAGTTTTTAAATATTGAGATTTCGCAGTGTTAAACATAAATGTTCCAACTGCCACCGAAATCGCCATTAAGATATAATAAAGATAATAAATTGAATTATTTTGTAATTTGGATATAGTATATGCCATACCAAGAGTCACTGCAATAAATCCCATAATATCCCCAAGAAAATCGTATAGTCCACCAAATTTTGAAAACTGATTTGTAAGCCTTGCAAGGCTCCCGTCTACGCAATCTAATATTTGTTTTACAAAAAGAAGAATGGCTGCCCAATATATCATGTTTTGTGAGTACATATAGGCAGATATTAACATAGATATTAGAGATAATGTCGTGAAAAAATTTGGAGTAAGTTGTAATTTTTTACCCAGTAAAACCAACGGAAACCCTAGGGGTCGGTAAAGAACCGAATTTATAACTTCACTGACCTTTTTGGTTGTTTTTTGATATTGCTCAACCGAATCACCTATCCAAGAATCTTTTAATTGAACCGTTAGCGCCATATTGAATCACAAGTTCACAATCAACAACTAATTAAATAAATATCTAATAAAATAGATAAATGTTTGTTCGAAATTTTGGCTAACTTTTGGCTTTCAAAATTGACATTTTAGTATAGCATTTATATTATTGTTTGTAAAAATTATCAGAATGTTACAAATTGCATAGTTTTTTTTTCATAATCCCGATCAATTATTTTATATTAAAATATAATAATTATAATCATCATAATGGGATTTAAATGAGTGAAATAACAAAATTTGTCGGTAAATCTGATTACGCTTTTGAAACAATGCTCCAAAAAATCTCTTCTTTAACCAAAGTGAGTCCAGTCTTAGTTAGGAAATACGGTATCGCTTCTTTTCAAGAATGGCAAAAAAAAACTGGATTAACTTTAAATTCTCTATCAAGTATGAAACCTGAAGATAGGTGCTCACATATATATGATATGCTCGAATTATTTAGAAGCCGATTAGAAACGGTAATCTTCTCTGTTAAAGATTTGGATAAGTCTTTGTCAATAGCGAACATCACATACGAGATTATCTTTGGTAATCAATAGATAAATTAAAAAAAACTTGAATTATTTATCAAGGCTGAGAACTGCTTTTACAGCTTTCTTCCAATCAGTTAATTTTTTCTTCCTTTTTTCTGGATCCATTTTTGGTTTGAATATATGATAATTCTTTCTTAAATTTAATAACTCGTTTTTATCTTTCCAAAATCCTACTGCTAATCCAGCCATATAAGCTGCACCTGTGCTAGTCATGTCGGCTTCAGGTGCGCGTTGGACTGTAATATTTGCAATATCGGCCAAACATTGGAGTTCTATATCAGATTGGGAAACTCCACCGTCTACTTTTAGTGTTGTTATCGGAATTTTAGTATCATGTTCAACACCTTCGATGATATCATAAAGTCTAAAGGCCAATCCTTCAAGAACTGCTCTACAAACATGTTTACGGTGCGTAGCTAAAGATAATCCAAATATTGTTGCTCGAGTACGGGGATTAAAATAGGGGAAAGCAATTCCAGATGGTGTGGGTATAACAATTACTCCCTCAGTATCTTCAGTTTGGGCTGCAAATTCATTTAAAACTTTTGGTGTATCAACTAAACCAATTCCATCTCCCAACCAATCGATAAGAGTTCCTGCTGTTCTTATTTGACCTTCTAACATGTAATTTATATCACCATTAATTCGCCATGAAATCAACGGAAAAAGCCCGCGTTTAGAAAGTTTTGGTTTTGGGCCTACACACATATCCACAAATGCTCCCGAACCTTGAGATATTTTCGTTTCTCCGGGCTTAAAGCAACAATGACCGAAAAGTGATGCCATTTGGTCTCCAATACTTGCACCTATTGGAATTTCTGCTCCTTCAAATAATTCTGGAGTAGTTTTCCCAAAACCATCTGTATTATCAAGCACTTCGGGTAAAAATGTATCGTTAGATGGAATTTTGAAAAGTTTTGCATATATTAAATTCCATTCTAAATCAAAAGGGTTGTAAACAGCTGTTCCACTTGCATTTGTGATATCAGTAACATGCTTTTTTCCACCAGTAAGCTTGTAAATGAACCAACTATCTAAAGTGCAAAAATGAAGTTCTCTATTTTTTGCCTTGTTATAAATTTCTTGTCCGGATAACTCGGTATCTCTATAAACTACTTTTTCCCTTTCAAATAACCATCTTAATCTACATAAGGCAAATTCTGGATTCATGTGAATCATTCCAGTGGTGTTCATCATAGCAGATCCCGTTATTTTTCCAAGAACTCTCACAACTGATCTTAAAGCTTTCCATGAAAATTGATTGTCCATTCTTTTCGCAACTTTTTCCGCCCTAACATCTGCCCAGGATATAAGATTTGTTATTGGTTTACCCGAATTTTTGTCTACAATACAAAAAGAAGCCCTTTGGTTTGTAATTCCAATCGATACAATTTGTTGGGGGGAATATTCTGGTTTTGCGAAGACTTTTCTAACTACAGAAAGCAATGCTTGCCATAAAACCTCGGGGTCGTGTTCTATTGCTCCATCTTCAGGAAAATTAGGCAAAGTTTTTTCGTATTCTCTATCTACTATCGTTCCTTCTTCATTAAAAAGCATAGCACGGATTCCAGTGCCACCAGAATCTATTACTAAAATATACTTCTGATTTTCACTCATAATGAACTTATTAGTCCTAAAAATTTTTAAAACTTTCTTAGAATATAAAAATCTATTTTCTGGTGTCTAATTCTAGTTTGATTTCAAATACTTTCTTCTTCAATAAAGATAAATCTTGATTAATCACATTCCAAATTCGTTTAGCACTTACATTAAAATATGCATGAGTTAATATGTCGCGCATACCTACTATTTTTTTCTATGGAATTAAAGAAAAATTCAATCGAACCTCTGATGGAATATTTTTCACAGATTCTCCAATAATCTCAATTCTTCTGCATACAGCATCTTGAATTAACTGATTTTGAGAAAAATTTATTTCAGAAATTTTATCGTATATTCAAATATTCGGTCAATCTATTCTAAAATATCATCAATATAAACAAGAATATTTCGTTTCATAAGATAACCACTTGATCATTTAAAATTCTACTTTTTAAAGCGGGTTTTAATGCATTAAATTCAACTAAATCAATATTGTGCCCCAATTTTGTTTCAATTTCAATTTTAATTTCAATAAAGTCTAACAAACTAGCTTCATCACTCAACTCAATGAGTATATCAATATCACTGGACTTTGTACTTTCCCCTCTTGCTACGGAACCAAAAATAGATGCTTTTTGAATATTATAACGTTTAAGAATGGGAATCAGTTGTTTTTTAATTTCATCCAATGATGTCATTATCTTAAATAATATATCTTCAATAGATTTTATAATTTAATCTAAAAATAACACTAACTTCTATAAATTAAAAATTGTATTATATCTTAAGTTTACAAGTTAATGATCCGACATAAATATTTTCTCAAAAATAGTTAAAAATTCATTGATGAATGCGACTTACAATGAAAAAGTTAGGGGGCATGTTTTATTATGCTTTCAGTAAATTCTTTAATTTCAATTTTTTTGTTAATTTTAAGGCTAAACCATTGACGGAGTCTAGTTTCCATAACGGAACTGCCTTTGGGGATGTCTTTATCATCAATGCATGAACAGAACTTAATTCATCTAACAATTCTTCATAGCTGATCGGAACAGATTTCCTTGTTAGCTTTAAACGAAGCAATGATAGCAATAGCAAGGCAATAACACACACAAATACATGAGCGCGAATGCAACTATCGGAGTAATGATACATAGGACGGATAGCAATTGAAGTCGGAGACTTCATTTTACGAAATGCATGCTCGACAATATACTGCTCACGATATCCCCAAATTATCGATTCGGGAGGCCAATCCAATCTGTTTGTGAATAAAATACTCTTTCCTAAGGTTTCAATATGGTTTTTCTTCTCTATGTCATTTATTTCTATTTTAAATGCGACATTTCCATATCTTCCAGATACTTTGAATTCAATAATGCTTTTAAATGGATTTCTTCCAATCATTGATTTTATTTTCTTCTCGACTGCTTCTTTATCACGCCATTTCTTCACGTTAAGCCTAGCATTAAAAAATTCATTGATATCCAAGATTTTTTCGTTAAGTTTTTCATTGAATAATGCAACATGTTTCTTCTGCTTCTTTAAGTCTAAAACAACATAAACATCCCTTTCTCTTCCGTATATCTTTTCTGAAGTTTTAAAATATTGTATTGCCTTATTTGAAACGGGTAATATAGATTTTGTAAATTTTTCTGGTGATATATGAAGGAGT
>JAUWOE010000210.1 GCA_030612265.1 Promethearchaeum sp. | reverse complement strand
GATATTATGTGGCGTGAAGCCTTTGATGAAGTTATTCAAATAGACTTAACTGAAGATGGCCTATTAGATTTAGAAGATTTGGAAAAGAAAGTTTCGGATCCAGCTTATAATGATAGAAGGAAGATTGGTTCTTTTTCAGCTGCTTCTAATGTTACTGGGCTAATCACTCCTGTTTATGATGTTGCACGAATTTTACATAAACATAACGCGCTTGCTTGTTTTGATTTTGCTGCCTGTGCTCCATATGTAAAAATTGACATGAACCATGATAAAGAATCTTATTTCGATGCAATTTTTCTATCACCTCATAAATTTTTAGGTGGACCCGGTTCAACAGGATTATTAGTTTTTAATAAGGATTTGTATAACAAAGATTTACCTCCCACATCTGCAGCTGGAGGAACTGTGGATTTTGTGAGTCGAGATAATGTTATTTATACTGAAGATATCGAGATTCGAGAAAAGCCTGGAACTCCAGGAATTTTACAGATTATCAAAGCCAGTCTTGCAATTAACTTAAAGGAATCAATTGGAATTGAATTAATTGAAGAACGGGAGAAAGATTACACTACAAGAGCTTTTAAAAGGCTGTCAAAAAATCCGAGAATAGAAATTTTGGGAAACCAAGATCCCGATAAACGCTTGGCTGTTTTCTCATTTTTATTTCAACATAAGGATAAATATTTACATCCAAAATTTGCGACTAAGCTAATAAATGATCTTTTTGGGATTCAATCACGAGCAGGTTGTTCTTGTGCTGGTGTTTATGGGCATTATTTAATGAAGATTGGTCAAAAAAAATCAGAGAAAATATGTAAAATGGTTGAAAAAGGTTATATGTCGATAAAATTAGGGTGGACAAGAGTAAACTTTCATTATACAATAGATGAAGAAGAATTTGATTTTATTTGCAGTGTAATAGAATTTATAGCTGATTATGGTTATCTCTTTATTCCAGAATATCGAATGGATCTTTATACGGGAGATTGGGTACACAGGGAATATGAAGATAAGGATTTGCAATTCAATCCTACAATTGGTAATATTTTAAAAATTTCATTGAAAGATTGTTTTGACGAAGATGAAATTGATAAATCAAAATTATTTCCGAAATATTTGGAAAAAGCAAAAAAATTAGCAAAAAAGTTGGAATCGAATGTAAACAAGCCTTCATACTCATCTTATGATGATCTTGAAGCTGAGAAATTGCGTTGGTTTTATTTTATTAATGATAAAGAGTAAAAATCCTATTTTTTTTATCACAATATTTTTTGTTATTTTAAATTAAAATGGAAAGAAATATAGAAAATATTTTCTTATTTTATATTGACTAATGGGACGACCTCATAAATATCGAAAACTTTCACAATTTAGACCGAGATTTAATTATTTTCGCCCAAAGGGTATGAATCAAGGGGATTTTAAGAGCTTTGAGAAAATATATTTAACTGCAGAAGAATTTGAAGCATTACGACTTAAACATTACGAAAATTTGAAGCAAAACAATGCAGCTGAAAAAATGTGCATATCTCAAACAACATTTTCCCGAATTCTCGTAAAGGCTCACCAAAAAATGACTCAAGCATTAGTAGAAGGCCTTAGTATTACTATTCAATCACATTCTACATCTAAACCATGTCCTGTTATTGATATGCATCAAGAAAAATTTATAAATTCGCCAACAGATCCTTTAAAAACAGCATTTTATGGTTATTCTTGCTTGAATTGTGGTTTTGAATGGGCAATTCCTGAAACTGAGGATTCTAAATCAGTTAAATCGGAAAAACCAATATGTCCTGAATGCAGTTCAAATAAAACATATAAATTGATAAAGAAAATGTATATTTAACGTATTTTTCAATAACTTTTTTTTGTTTTGTAAAAATTTTTTTTAAATCATAGCTTTTTTTCGCTTGAAACAAATTATTAATTTTAAGGTAAATAGTATTGCCAGCTCAGAAAAAATCCACAAAACAAAAGCAAAAAAAAAATAAATTGACACAATCGCCCAAATTTATTAAAGATCTAAGAGCTTTATTCAAAAAAGATCCATTGGTGCCAACTGCAGCGGTTTTGCTAGAAAAATTTAAAGAATTCCATAATATCCCTCCTAAATGGACACCAAACACAAGTATAAAACAATTACGTGCTGATGGCATTATTAATTATAGTAAAGCAAAACCGCAAGGTTATTCATTAGATAGTGAAATTCTAAGCAATCTTATCAAGAATGAACGAGAAATTGAACCACCATCATCCCAAATAAAAATTAAAACACAAAAATCTTCCATTAAACCTAAAAAAATACCGGATACCCGAAGAAAAAGCATTTCTACTTCTAAAGGAAGAACAGCTGCTGAAATAATTGATAAAATTCCGAGTATTCCAAAATATTTGCTAAAAAGACTTTCTTCAAAAGAAATTAAAATCTTGAAAATGGGTGTTTTTGATATAAATAGGCTTCCCCTTGAAAAAATCGATGCACACATAGAGACTTTATCGTCGGCTAGAATCCTTTTTGATGCTAATTACAATAATGAAAAATTGGTATCGGACTATCTCGAAGCCAAAATCAAATACTTGGGTAAAATCTCACATAATTTACATGAAAAAGAGGGTGAACGGCTATTTATTAAAATTTTTATTGAACCGATGAAAGAAGGAAAATTTGATAAGATTCTTACAAAATGTATGAAAAAATTTGATCTGGATAATTGTGCTTCACAAATAATTAAAAAAGTCGGCAGTAAATCAAAAAGAATTCATCTTTCTGAATATGCTCTCCGAAAAAAAATAGTTGAAATTCTTTCAAAACTCTATTCAAAGAAAAATTGAGGTTGAAAATAATGCAAATTCCTGATTATAATGGTAATTCAATTGTAAATTTAATGAGCACAATTTTATCTCATTTTGAAGTTGATTCACCATACTCAAATTTAAAAATTTTCCAACCAAATGAATTAACTGATGATGATACGATTGTATTATTGATAATTGACGGATTAGGCTATAATTTCCTTAGTAAAAAGGGACGAGATTCATTTTTATTTGAAAATCTAAAGGGAAAAATTAGTTCGGTTTTTCCTACAACGACAGCTGCTGCGATGACAACATTTTACTCAGGTCTTGCCCCTCAAAATCATAGTGTCCCTGCATGGTTTACCTATTTAAAAGAAATTGGTATGGTTTCTGCAATTCTACCTTTTAAAACGCGAGGATATAATTTTCATTTTGAAAAAAATAAAATCCGTTCTTCTGATATATTTTCATTTAAAAAACTCTTTGAAAACTTAAAATTTGATTATTTTTCTATACTTCCTAAAGCTCTTAAAGGGAGTCCGTATAGTAATTACGTATTGGAGGGTAGTACGCAAATTGGATATAGAAATTTGGACGATTTTTTTAAGAAAAATCTTTTTACTACCCTTCGAAAATCAGTAAAGAAGAAAAAATACATTGTTGCTTATTGGCCCAAATTTGATGCAATATCTCATGATAATGGGATTCAAAGTCATGCAGCAATAGAACATTTTAGAGAGTTAGATAAAAATATTGCAAAGTTTTCTTCTAAACTCAAAGAAAAAGATTCCAAAATTCGTTTAATTATTACTGCAGATCATGGTCTTATTGATACAATACCTGAACATACAATTTGGTTAAAAGATCATCCAAAACTTCATGAAACATTGACATTGCCCGTTTGTGGGGAACCGCGTGCTCCTTTCTTTTATGTTAGACCATCAAAAATGACTGATTTTGAAAATTACATAAGAAATCATCTAAACCATGTTGGAGATTTAGTAAAAGGAGAAACTCTTATAAAAGAAAATTACTTTGGTTTGTACGAACCCAATAAGCAATTATTCAACCGTACGGGCGATTATATCTTACTAATGAAGGACAATTACATTCTTCGAGATCAATTAATCGGTGAAACTCGGCATGAATTGATTGGAAACCATGGCGGGTTATCTGACGATGAACTTTTTGTTCCGTTGATTATTATATAGATATTAATATGGATCTATTGGATATTCAAAAAAGTATAAGAGAACTCAACTTTGACGGATGGTTATTCTATGATTTTGCCAATCGCGATTTGATTAGTTATAGAATTTTAGGTTTGGATGAACATAAACATACTTCGAGAAGGTGGTTTTATTTCATTCCTGCTATTGGAAACCCACATAAAATTTTAAGTAAAGTTGAACCAAAAAAACTTTTAGATTTGCCCGGTGATGAGCATTATTATTTAAATTGGGAAGAACTTCACGCTCTTTTAAAGGCTACTCTCCCTAAAGGGTCAAAAATTGCAATGAATTATTCCCCAAATAATAACATCCCTTATATTTCAACAATTGACTTAGGAACTGGAGAGTTGATTCGGAGTTTTGGGGTCGAAATAGTCTCGTCAATGGATTTAATCCAAGAATATGAGGGTCTTGTAAAAGAAGATGCTTTCCAAACTCATATGGAAGCAATGCCGCTTATGCATGAGATTACTATTGGGGCATTTGAAGAAATTGGGCGTAGGTTAAAACTAAATGAGTCCTTAACAGAATATGATATTTCGCTCTGGATGAAATCCCAGATGGACAAACGTGGGCTTGATTGTATGGAATCTCCTCCCCAAGTTTCAGTAAACGAACATGCTACTGATCCGCATTTTGATCCTGCAATTACATCCGTGAATATTAAGAAGGGGGACATCATTCTTATTGATTCATGGGCTAAATTAAAGAAACCGGGATCAATATTCTACGATTTTACTATGATGGCTTATGCAGGCACAAAAATTCCACAAAGATTTCAAGAAATTTGGGAAATTGTTAAGGAAGCTAGAGATCGGGTAATAACATTCGAAATGGAGAAATTTAAAGAAGGAAAAGAGTGTTTTGGTTGGGAACTTGATAAAATTGCGCGTGATTTTATAACCGAAAAAGGGTTTGGGCAATATTTTGTACACCGCACGGGACATTCCATAGGACAAGAAGTTCATGGGAATGCGGTTCATTTGGACGGTTTAGAGACTAAAGATGAGCGTAGAATTGTTCCCTATATTCTTCACAGTGTGGAGCCTGGCATTTATCTGCCGGATGAAGGCATTGGTGTGCGTTCTGAAGTAGATGTCTATGTTGATGGAAATGGTATTGTAAAAGTAACTGGACCTATTCAAGAGGAAATCTTCAAGATAGAATGTTAATATGATGCGTTTGGTTTTCAAATATAATTTTTTTATTAACTTTCTAATTTTTTGAAAGGGATAGAATTTTTATCTAAGGTGAATTATCTTCAGTAATGTACGAAATTTCTGTTAATGATGAAGCACTTGCATTTATCAAAAAATTTCAAGAGGATAATTTTCCGGAAGATGAAATAATTGTTTTATTCGCTAACATTCATGCTCTTGGCGGGATAGTGCAACTTGAATTATATAGAAGAAATTTCATGTCTGATAGGTTCGATCATTTTCAAGAATTGGACGTAAAAAATAAAGGATTTCCTTTTGGGGTCTTCATTGATCGCCAGATTATCCAAGATAATTTATTCCCTGAACGTATAGAGATAATTCTTAAAAAAAATTTTAAGGGAGATACTATTTTGGATTATAAAAATTTAGATTTTGAAGAATAAATAAAAAAAATATAAAAATAAAAAAAAACCATGAATTCGGCTCTAGTCAAATAAACTAGAGTATGTTTTTTTTCTTTTTACATTATAAATTATCCATAATTACCTGCATACTTTGGTTTTTTTTTAAGTTTGAGTGGATTTCGATTTAGATTATAGATATTGGGACAAATAATCATTTTTCCCGGAATATTAAATTTTTGCCACTTAATATCAACTGATTTAAACTCTTCAGTTTGTGCTTCATTCATTGGGTAGAGCGCATCTAAATATGTTTTATAACGTGAATGAATATTACACCGTTCTAAAGGGCATTCATGGTTGTGAATTCCGGTAAATGGTCTGGAGAGGTTATGTTTTAATCGCCATATCTCCAGAAAAGCAAAAGAAACGTCCGTATTTTTCAGATATCTCATTTTATTCAAAATCGGTCGACATTCCCCAAAGATTCCTTCGATAATGTTAGTGTTATGTTCTGCATACTTGATGATTTTCTCTAATTCAGGTGTCTTTGTAGTGAATAATGAATGGTTATTTTTCATGAACTTTTTAATCTTCTGGGCAAGTAGATGTGATGATTTTTCAAGAATCATTTCAAAATTATTTCTGTCAACATAAAATGATTCACTTCTACATGATAATAGTCGTTTGAACCTTCCAACTAATCTTCCTACTTGTAGGCTGATCTGTTGCTTCTGGCGATACACTAAGGAAAGGGATTCAATTCTGTTTTTAAGCTTCGTAATTTTCGTTCTTTTAGTCTCAATAGATCTCTTGAAACTTCTTATCATCATTCTATAGAAATTTAGTTTTTCTTTAAAAAAGAGTAATTTTGGAGTCCATTTAATTTTTTTTGAGTTCGGTCTAATTTCATGGTCCCGATAATAATTGTCCCGAACATGAATCAGTCGTGAAAGATTTAACTCATAACGTTTTAGTTTCCGCCGTTTATTATATAATGTTTTTCTATTGATGCTAAGTTGTTTTATTGGTATTTTTAATTTATGAAGCGCTTGATTCGCAGCGGTATTATATGTCTCTTGTTCTCTAAAAATAACTCTTAAAGCATGCACATGACAGAATAAATGTGGAACAGAATCAAAAACCTCGGGTATA
>JAUWOE010000042.1 GCA_030612265.1 Promethearchaeum sp. | reverse complement strand
AGGGTTATTTGCAGTTAAGAAAAATTTAGTCAAATATGGACAATATTTAATTCAGCTTACCATATAGATAATCCAAGAATTAATATAGGTTAAAACTAACAAAAAATCCATGTTTTCCATAGGAATGGCAGCAATGATTATAGGTGTTTGCAAGAAAACGTTAAGAAGATGGGAAAAAAAAGATCGAATTGCCTCACTTAGATGTTATTGTGGCGCAAAACGAAACATATCATAACTTAAAGTTTTCTGATTAATTTTTTCTTTTTTGATTTTTTTTCAGGTTTAGATGAGGTTTTCTTATCAGATTCTTCAAAATCAACAGAATCTTCAAGTTTCTTTTTCTTAGATACTTTAGCGTCTGTTTTTGTGCTATGATCCACAGAAGCTAAATCTTCAAATTTCTTTCGATAATATGAATAGACAACAACAAATGTAAAAGTTAATCCAATTATTATCCCAATTGCGAATAACAGCCATGAAGTTGCATCAACTTTCGGGATAGCCTCAATAGCAAAAGTTTGAGGGGCACAGGTAGCAGAATCACCATCACTATCAAATATATAAGCATAAACTGTATATATATCTGTTTTTAGGTTTAGATCTGCACCTCTAATTAAAATTTCCGTGTCTTTACCATAATATGAGGTTGAATAATTCAAATTTTGAATAACATCAAAATCATCATAATATAATATTGAAATCATTACATATTCTATTGAATCTTCATCATCTTCAGCACCAAATTTAAAGGATAGCCAATCTCCCTCATCTATTGTTGTTTGATTTCCGAATCCATCATTTATTGTAAAATTATTAAGAATTGGTACATTATTATGAATGTAAATTTGTTGAATGTATTCATCTTGGATTATTTCATCCTCTAAAACAATAATTTTTAATTCTGTTAACCCAAGGCCAGATGTTAATGGAAATGAAACGTTTGTGGTAAAATTACTTGTTTGATTAATAGCTATAGGAATATTAACATACTTACTAGGCAATAAATTTTCTCCTGTTATTGGATCTTCAGCTGAAATCGTTAAATTCATTTCATTACCTTCGATATTGCTGGCATTAACATTAATTGTTAAATTTTTATCAAGCCCTCTATAAATATTAAGAATGTCAACGGTTTCAGCCTCGACAGGATCGTCATCTTCTATTTGAAAAAGAATATTTTCAATTACAGGTTCATTGTTTTTTACCAAAAATGTTTCGCTAACAGTTGAATTATTTTCTTCAGTTTCTAAATCCCAACATGTTGCTTCTACCCGCCATTCTCCAATATTAAAAGAATTTAGAATTAAAATTTCACTAGAGAAGTTTTTTTCACCCTCAGCAACGAGTGTCATGTTAGAAACTATGTCATTCGTTGGATCGAACAATTCTACTTTCCATTTTAAATCCATAACGTTATTTTCAATATCTGATGGCAGGTAATCTATTTTGATAGTCTTATTTCTATAAATTTCAGTTGAATTCATAAAAATTCCAATCTTTGGGAGATTATTTGCAATCTTAACGGTCCAATCAGGATTCGTAGGAATATTTTGAATTTGTTGGGACCCATCGATGGCTAAAATTGTAATATTGGTATCACCTGTTACATTAAAGATACTTGGAGTAAAGAGGGTAGTCCAAAGAAATGTTGCTCCAATTCTCGTGAGTGTAAAATTTTGTTCAGAACTATTAGAAAAAGCAATATTGACAATAAAATCAAAATCGTCTTCTTCAAAATAATCACTTATTCCATCATCATCTGTATTATTATAAGTAATATTCAAAGTATCAATTCCTCTATATACTATACTTTTATCAATGAAAACACGAGAACTATTTATCAGATCATCATCAGATGTGTTTGGGATCATATCCATTTTATAATTTTCTTTTTGGAAATCTGCAGAATCAAAATTGATTTGGGAAAATCCAATAATGAATAATGCAAAAAATATCAAGAATAATATTTCATTTTTTTGTTTTTTTTTCATTAAATTCACCTAGCTTAAACGTTTTTTATTTTCAAGAGCCATATGCCGCACAATTACGATTCCTGCAATAGGTATAATTATGGGCAGAACATAACCTAATAAAATGCTTCCAACAGATGCTTTCAACTCTGTGGTTACTAATTGCTCATATATTTTATTACCATTTGAATCTATAATTTCAATCAAATAATATTTACTTCCAAATTCATAAGGATTCATGAAATTTTGACCGAATGGAATATCCACTAAATTCTCTCCAGGAATTAAGGTTAAATTGCTTTTTATGGTTTGGTTATCAACAAAAATGCTTATGTTTTGAGAACTTTTTAAATTGTTCATAATATAGCAACTAGCTTGAGACTCTTTCCCGTGGAAAGAAATTTCAGGAACTTCCAAAAATAAAATATCTAGTGGTAATTTTACAGTTGAAATAAAATCTTCATAAGATATAACATTTCCATCAGAGGCTCGAGTAATATTTATATTATACATAATATCACCGTAAGGTGCATTAGTTGAAATTTGAGTATTTAACTGAAGTAACGCAGATTCTTCTGGTAATAATAGCTGAGAAACTTCAATATTTGTTATATATTCTCCCGAAATCGAAATATCAACTGTTTGAGAAATATTAACAACATTTTTTAGTTGAATTAGGATTTCAAAATCGATATCATGAAATACATAAGCGTCTTGCTCTATTCTCGTAATTTCAATAGAACTTAATATCACAATAGGTATTTCTAATATATAATTTAAGGAAGTATCGTTTTTTATTTCGATAAGTAATATTGTTGAACCAAAACTTGCATTAGCCAAAGAAGTAATTTCATAAGTAAAATTATTTAGTGTTCCATTCACCAAAATTTGTTCAAATGTTTGATTAGCAAAATTTGTTCCATTTAAATTAATACTGACCGTTAAATTCTCCATTCGGGTATTATTTATACTTAAATTTAAAGATGTAGAACTTCCTGCACGAATCGATTCATCATCAAGAGTATATTCTTGCACCGTAAAACCAGGAATTAATGAGAAGGAAATCGAATTGAAACTTGTTAAAATTCCAGTATAATTTGCATACATATCAACAATATAATCTCCTAAAGGATAATCGTCCAATAATAGGAATTCGATACTTGCAGTTCCATTTATATCACCTTGCTGTGTAATATTATAAGCAAGAGTTCCATTTGGAAACCGAACACTAAAGAAAAAATCGGCGTTTTCAATTGGAACTGAAAAGTTAATTTCTGCACTAGGTTCAGGTTGATCATAATAATTATATATATCAAAAAAGTATTCAGCTGTAATATTTACAGACATGGATTCCTTTTTAATAAATTCTGTGACATTAGTTGTCATATTGGTATCTATTCTTTCTGATAATGATGAAAGGGAATTAATTGATCTAAAAAGATAGGAAATTGAATTAAAATTTTTATTCTTATTGATTTCTGCTGAAGCTGTTGCATTTAACCAAGTATAATATGAACCATAAACTGGATCTTTAAAGTTTTTCTGAATCCCATTAAACATATCCATACAAACTTTATAATACGTGAAATTCCCGGTTACTTTAAAAAGTTTCTGCATTGCCATTAACATAATTGAATTGTCCTTAAGTAGAATTGTGCGATCATAAATTTCATCAGAATTATCCATTCCATTCATAAAAAGAGAATAGGTTTCATTCCAAAGAGTATTATTTAATGACAAAAAGATTTTTTCTGCATTTTCTATAGAGTCTACGTATTTTTGATCTCCTATCCCTGGAGTACCTAATTCTATGTACCATTCTGTTAATGCCCATATTGCATATGCATTAGTAGCTAAGAATTTATATTTATCTGTGACTTCTCCACTGAGAATCATATCTTCATCTCCTCTATATGCGAATGTATCTGAGAAGAAATAGGATGGAGATCCAATCATAATTTTCATTATATCATCAGCGATTGTAAATGCATTTGATTGAAGATCTTCTAAATTTCCATTATTTGCACGATGAATTAAAAATCCTGCTATCGCAGCAATAAATTGATCCTTTGCGAATTTTGAATGATCAATAGTTGAATGATTATAAACATGATATGTTGAATCATAAAATAAATCATTTTGAACATCCCATTGGTTTGAAATATAAGTTTCAACATTATAAGTTTCAATATCGGTTTGATTAGAGATTAACCAATCAATAAAAGTTAAGATTATTTGTGAATTGCCATCTAATTCCTTTATAGTAGAATTGTCACTCCAATCACTGTTTACCCAACTATTATAACCTTGTTCACTGACATTAGAATCCCAGAACTCGGAATACATATATGTATTGAAATATTGTGAAATTTCACTTTTATCCATACCCAATAAATAAGCTAAACCATCTAGAAATACTGCAAAATCTTCAAAATAATGGTTATTATTAGTAATTGTAGTTCCGTTTTGAGATGTTTCAGAAAAGTACATAGGAAAACCAGGATTATCTTGAACTGTTGAATTATCTATTATTTCATTTTCCAACCAATCAGATATTGCGGTTGTATTTTCAAAAAACGGTGAATTTAACACGTTGTAATTATCTTGTCCAAATGGAGTTCTATTCTCCAAATTATCTTGCTCAATAATTTGATTTTTGTCGGGAAGGACTTGATGAATATTTTGAACTAATGGAATTAAAATTAGCATACCAAGAAATATTCCTATAAAACCATAAATCATTGTTTTACGCAACATTTTCCTATACATTCGTTTATCATACCTTTATATTTACTATATCAAAATATCCAAGAATGAATAAATTATAAAATTTTTAGAACGTCAATTTGTAAGAGAAAAACGAAAAATTAGAAAATGAAACTTCTCTTATCTTGAGCAAAATTTCCGATGATGGGTATTTTTAATCCACATTGACCACATTTATTTTCTTTGGTCAGATTTCTATTAATTGTATGATAGCCTCTCCTTTCGATGATTATAGTGTTACATTGAGGACAGACTGTATTTCCCCCCTCATCAGATAAAATATTTCCCATAAAAACATATTGGAGTCCTTCTTCTTTAGCTAAATTCCATGCATCTTTTAATATTTTAGGGGAAGTTTTAGGGCTTTTTAAGCGATATGAAGGGTGATATGCCGAAAAATGTAAAGGTGTGTCTGCTCCTAAGTGATTTATTATCCATTTTACCATAGACCTAATTTCATTTAGGTCATCATTTTCATTTGGGATTATTAAATTTGTAATTTCAACATAAATACCGTTTTTCTTCATAAATTCTGCTGTATCAAGAACAGGTTGCTTTGAAGGTACGCCAACTATTTTATTATAAAAGGAATCATTGAAAGCTTTAAAATCTATATTAACAGCATCTATAAATTTGATATATTCTTCATTAGATTCTCTAGACGAATATCCATTTGTAACTAAAATATTTTTAATATCTTCTTCTTTAGCTTTTAATGCTGTATCTTTTATAAACTCAAACCAAATAGTAGGTTCATTATAAGTATATGCAATTGATTTGCAATTTGCCTTTTTAGCTCGAGTTACAACTTCTTCTGGTGTCATTTGAGTTAATTTAAATGGTTGAGCATAAATTTCATCTTTTTTATATATTTTAGCAACGGTTCCATCCTTATTTGGATATGCACTGGGACCAATATTCCAATTTTGACAGTTTTTGCACCTAAAACTACAACCAACTGTAGCAATTGAAAAAGCATTGCTTCCGGGATAGAAATGATAAAGTGGTTTTTTTTCAATAGGATCAGTTGAACCGTGAGAGATACAAGATCCGTAATTTAATGTATACAATTTTCCATCAATATTTTCTCTGCAATTACAGAAGCCCCGCTTTCCAGGGGATATAACACAATAATGTGAACAAATTTTACATCGAATTTTATTGTCTTCTATGGATCCAATAGGTTCCCATAATTCTGCTAATTTTTTCAAAATAAACACCAGAAGAATAATAAAAAACACAAAATTAAAAATGTCATGGAAATTAAAAAAGAATTTATACAAATATCAGTATCTAATCCAAGTAAATGGCCCAGAACTGAATTAATTTCTGCACATTTTAAAAATTCATTAAATACTCATTCTTTACAAATATATGATTCCGAGGATTTTGAAATAACATCTCAAATCGAATTAGTAAATGAAAATCAATATAAAATACAGTTTGTTGCAGAAAATGTTCCACCATTAGGAAAAAAGAAGTTTAATATTAAAAAAAGAGATCCCAAGGCAGAATTTCACCTTCCTGAAATGGGATTATTGGATGGAAACGATTATTACATAGAAAATGATGTGGTTAGGGTTGTAATTGAGGAAAATGGGACTATTACTTTAATGGATAGAAATGATGAAGAAAATAATCAAGAAAAATGTGATAAAAAAGTTACAATTATGGGTGAAGAACTGGGATGTGGTTCAATTTGGGCAGAAGATTCGTTCTATAATTATTCAAATTTACATAATTTCAAATTTCTACCAAAGCTGAATTATAATTCTCAAATTAATTATTCCCTAATTGAAGCAAATGATTTTAGGGGAACCTTACAACTAAACAGAAAAATAAAAAATCACGTAGATATTCAAATTTCTACTTTAATAAGTTTAGAAAAGGGTGATAATCCAGTAATTAATTTTAAAACAACAGTAAAGAATTTTCCTAGTGAGAATAATTTACAAATTCTATTTCCCTGCAAATTATTTACGGAAAAATTAGATGTTCTGAGCGAATTGGGAATTTATTGCATATGGGATCCGATTAAACAAAGAGGATTGGCATTTTTTACTCCTTTAAATGATCTTAAACTAATTCGAACCAAAAAAAATGAAACTATTGTTGTAATGAAATTACCAAATCAAGGAGAGATTTCAATCTATAAATATGCTATTTTAGCTTTGAAGTCCCCAAATGATGATGAAATTTTAAAATTGGGAGAAGAATTTAATACTCCATTAGAATGGAAAATTATTTAGAATTTATTTTTATTCTTTTTTAGCTTCCTTCAATGCTTTTTCAGCTTCGTTTAATATCTCTTCGTTAGAATATCCTAAAGAAAGTAATGCTAATCGTATTGAATTGACATCCTCTTGATGTTTACCATTAATATTCAAGAAAACCGCTAATTTAAAAGTTTGAAGATAGGCATATTTAGCTTTCTCGATTTCATTCCTATTTAGAAAAGATTCTGCTAAAAATCCTTCAGCTAAAAACATCTGCTCGATATTGCCTGATTTATAACCGATGTTAAAAGCTTTTTTAAAATATGTGACCGCATCATCAATATTTTTCAAGATTTGAGATAAAACTCCCAAATCAATTAGTGTTTTGAACTGTCTTTCTTCTAAATTCATTTGTTCCCAATATTCTAATGCTTTTTTCTTTAACTCCAATACCATATCATATCTTTTTTTATTTTCAAAATGATTAAGCAGGATTTGAATTGATTGCACAAATTGATCTTCATCTTGCAATTGTATTGCCATTTTCATTGCTTCCAAAACGTAATCTGATGCTTCAACTTCTTCATTTAATTTTAAAAGGATTATCCCTAAATTCTGCAAACATGCTAAACGCTCATTTAAATGCATAGATTTAATCCAATATTGATTGGCTTCTTCAGTATAATTTTTAGCTAATGTATATCTTCCCATTTGCATATATAATGAACCTAATGCGCCCTTTGTGGATGCTATTTTAAAATCGTCATTTAATTTTTTAAATTCTTGAATAGCTTCTAGAAAGAATTTCTGGGAATCTTCTAAATTATCCTTTTTACAATATAACACAGCCAAATTGGAGCATAGAGAAGCTCTATCTTCAATAATTTTTGTGGATTCTTTTTTTTCAAATGTCTTTTTAAGATCTTTTAGTAATTTACTTATGTCATTATCTACAGAAATTTTGGAATTTTCTTCCATATTTTATATATTAATTTTTTCTATACAAAATTTATTAGGATTTTAGTTTGATATAATATTATTAAAAATAAAAGAGAGAACATTCAATGGAATTAAGAACAACCTTTGCGATAAATGGGGATACAAATAAGGATTTAAATTTTGAAGAGAGTTTGGCTGCGAATTATATTCAAATAAAAAGGCGCGTAAAAGATAACGAAAAATTAACCAGATTCACTGAAATTTTTTGGCCTTATATATTAATACAAGGAAATCCTTCATATCATGTTATGATTGATGAAGTGGGGTTATCTGATTTTAACTCAAAGATTAATAATGCTCCAAGAACAGCACAAATTGGGCATGTTTTGAGAGATCAAAGTATTGGGACTATAAATAAAATGGAATTGGCTAAAGAAATAATAGAATTTAAAAAAAGAATTAATGTTGATCAATTAGATGAAGCCCAAAATTTAGATGATGAATTAATAACAAGAAAAATAAACGGGCTAGTCCCTCCAGAATTATTAGAAGGATTTAAAAAAATCATTAGAAAACCAGTAAATTTTAAACCAAATGAATTTTCAATCTTGGAGAGTATTTACAATTTTGATGACTCAATTAATTTTGCTCAAGAATGGATGAAAGCTTTAAATGAGATCACAGGAAACAAAATACGATGGAATAACTTGAAATCAATTATATCAGAACCTTTTGATTCCGCGATTACAGATTTTGTTGTTAAAGAAAAAAATGCAATGGCCTTATATAAAAGTGAATTAAATAAAGCTGATGCTATTGATGAAAGCATCATAAGTAATAAAATGAATATGGAAAAAGATAGCGTAGATCAATGGGTCTTAATGGAGCAAAAAGATATTATCACTAAAGTTGGAAAGATGTTTGTTGGGATCGATCTAATTTTTGATGACCTACGAAAAAGAAACAATTATTTTCTGCAAATTGATTCCTTAAAAACAAAAATGGTAGGAGAAGTCGTCATGCAAGGTTTTCAACATATTTCTTATATAAGAGACTCAATTGAAAAATCTGAAAAAATTTTGCAAGATATCTCAAATAGAATGAATGTAATACGAAAAAACATCAAAAATTTAAATATCAAAGCAGAAAGTAAGATTACAAATAAATCTCAAGAATTAACTGATCAAAAAAGCGTACAAGAAGATCAGATTCGACAATTAAGCAAAAATCATGAAATAAAAATAGAGGAAATTCAAAATTTTAAAAATAAAATTACAGATTTATACGATTCAATCAATCAAATTATCGAGAATAAATTAAAGTTATGTGACGAAGACGAAAAAATAATTCGAAAATGGGAAATTTTTGATGATGAGAGTAATATTCATAATCCAACTATTCGATTTTTTGTTCCAGTTGGAATAGGCATTATCGAAGACGAGGATGAAGATGAGAGAATTGAATTTATATTTCCCTCCATATATTCGGGAAAAACTTTAACTAGAACTCCACTTTCTTCTGGATTTTTAAAATTTGAGCAAGAAATAACACAAATTCTTGATAGAGATATGAAGTTGAGAAGCAATTTCGAATACACGATTGAAAATTCAACAAATTATGATGATTTAATACAGAAAGGATTAACCAAGTTAAAAAAAAGGGGATTAATCGAATAGTTCTTTTTTATTTCTTCTATTTCTAATTTAAATCAAATTAATCCTGTAATTCAGATAAAACGGATAGAAGAATTGGATCTTGGCTAACCCCAGCCCTAATAGATAGAACAGAAATGACTCTTTGTTTTATATCTCCAGTTTCATATTTCATTATCCTTTTAAAAACAAGAGAGACACTTTGCTGTAGTTTCATTTCAGTTTCATCACTAAGATAAAATAATAATTTTGGAACTAAAATATTATTATCAATTACATGTGATAATTTTACCATTCCTGAGATCATTCCATCTCTAACTTTTTTAGATGGGTTTTTCATTAAATTAATCATTTCTGGGAAAGATTTTTTAAAATCCTGAGTG
Organism: Promethearchaeum sp.; assembly: GCA_030612265.1. Lineage (GTDB taxonomy): Archaea > Asgardarchaeota > Lokiarchaeia > Sigyniarchaeales > Promethearchaeaceae > Promethearchaeum. Next base: position 9,925 of record JAUWOE010000042.1, on the reverse strand, counting down.
CCTACAATTCCTAATAATTTCGCAAGATTATAAATATAAATTTCTTCATTTCCGGTTTGATGGATTAAATTAAGAGTTTCATTTAAAGATATAATAGATTTGTTTTTTTCCGCATAATTCATTATCATTTCCAGAGCTGCAAGTCGAGTCCACTTATTTTCATCCTTTAGAAGGATTTTAATTTCATATATCAAATCCTCACTTTCGATTTCTTTACCAATTTGATTAAATGCATTAGTAGCAGCATTTTTAACATTCCATTCAGAATCTTTTAATCCATTTTGAATTAATGATATTGATTTCTTAGGATAGAATTTTCCAACAGAACCAATAATTTTAATCCCGATTTCACGAATATATGAATCCTTATCAACTGCAAGTTTCTGAATCACATCGAAAGGAATTAATTCATGATTTTTCTCAGCAATATCTATGAAGACTTTTGCAATGATTAATCTTAATGTTGAGTTAGATTTAGAGAATGTATCTAAAATCTGATTCATGTAAAGCTTGAATTTCATAGGTTCTTTATTTGAAATATTTGAAATGCAATTTGTTAATTCCTTAGAGACTTTAATTTTTTCTTCTTTTGACCATTGATTCACTATAATTTCCAAAGGGATATCTTCGGGATAAATTAAAGAAATTTCTGATAAAACAGTAGCAACATTAAGTCTAATAAATTCTTTTTCATTTGAAATATTCTCAATCATAATAGGAATTACGCGTTTAGAATTTGATTTCGCAATTTTTATCATCGTATCTGAAATTTTACCCCTTTGAATGAAACTCTCTGTATCGGGCTCTATAACTAATTTAGAAACTAATAATTTAGGATCTTGCAATCCCATATTTACAAGAATTTTTTGAGCTAATTTTTGAAGATCAGAGTTTTGTGAATGAATAAATTCAATCAATTTGGGAAATATTGTAATAAATGATTGTTTCCATAAAGCTTCAAGGACTTTAAGAAGTGATTGTTGAATCTCAACATCTTGGGAGTCTATAACGGATAAAATGTAATTGGCTTTAATTGAATAAGGTTTTTCTTTCAAAATTGCTAAAACACCTTCAACAGCAACATTTCGGATAGCGCAATTTTGATCTAAAAGCCCAGAAATAAATGGATCAATGGGTATTTTATTTTTATTAAAATGACCAATTTTTGTCAAAGCGGAAAAAACCGAAATTTTAATTTCCGGGTTTGCAGAATCCATCATTTCAATTAATTTTGGAATTGTCGCTTGATTTATATCTTCTAATTTAGTAGTACTAGAAGCTTTTGCTGCGATACTTCTAATTTTGGTTATTGAATGATCAAGTCTATCTGAAAATATTTCTTGAGGAACCATACTTGGATACATTGTTAGAAAATTTAATATATTACTCTGAAAATTATAATCTGGATTCTCCAAATGTTCAATCAACAAAGAAATTTGATCTTCTGTAGGAGTAAGGCTGAATGAATCTGAAATATTTTCATGGAATTGTTTATTTAAAATCTCCATTGAAATATTTCTTATCCTATAATCTGGATGATTTAGTAATTTAAAAAATGTATTGGGATCCATTAGAGTTAGGATTTTATCTCCCTGTCTTAATAGAACATTTAAAACAGAATTTGCTTTATCAAAATTATTTGAATTTAAAACATCTTTAAGCATAATAAAGGTTTTTTTAGGGTAGTTTTCCATTAAATTTCCTAGAATTTCCTTTCCAACATTTTGTGCGATTATATTTGAAGGATCACAAATTGCATCAAAGAGAGGATCTCGAAATACAGGATCGTTTAAATCATATCCCTTTCTGATTGGTAGTCGATCATACATTTCCTTTAAAACATCTTTAGAATGTTCTCTTAAATTAATATCATCTTTAGATAGCATGTTAAAGGATGGAACTGGATTAAAAACTTCTAAAGATTGTGTTATTTGTCCATATAAGATTTCTTTCCAATATTTGCGATTTTTTTCAAAAAATAAGAAGTATGTTATTCCTATTATTAGGACCGTTTCTTCGATATTAGAAGCCAGAGTAAATTGACAAGATTTTTTCACGATAAATCCACTTAAATTAGTTGCATATTCCTTATAATAAACCGCTGTTGGGGAAAATTGCATATAAATTGATTCAAATTGATAATAAAATGAAACAGTATATGTTGTTAAAACATTAATTCCTACAGCTGCGATTAGAAAAGATGCAAACAATATATCCATTGTTTTAAATTTTATCTTTCTACCCCAAAAACGACTAAAATAAATAGTTATACTTATTCCCAAGGAGACATAAATCATCCAATTGAAAACATCATACCAATGTGAAGTTTGTTCAGTCCAAAAATTTGGATCTAATCTAGCAATATTACGAATAAAAGCATAAAATTGAAAAATATAGACAAAAATTAAAATCGCATATAATATTCGATTTAAAGGATCCCGAAGAAATTCTTTATGAGCTCTTTTACTGGAATCAAATGCTAAAAAGGTTGAACGTTCCATCGATGGAATTTTAGAAATAGTCATTCCTAAGACAATCATAAATCCTAAAACACCATAGTAGGTTAAAATTACTATTGGATATATTAAAGCCCAGCTAATCCATGAAATCATTACTTCTATCTGTAATAAATTAATCAATAGTAGTGGAGGTAACAAAATAGCAATAAAATATATTATTACAGCAATAATGTACGTAAAAGGTTTGGGAACTAAATCAATAATTTTTTTATAAGGTTTTTGAATTGGTGTCATTGCATTTTCTCCACTTGCCATGTATAATAAATCAGCAAGCGGATAAATTGAAATAAATAATAAACAAAATAGCAATGGAAAAATGATAAAGGGTGCTGTTCCTTGTTCAGGTTCCTCTTCAATTTCATTAATCAGGAAAGTCATCATAATTGTAACGATAATTATTACTGAGTTTCCAAAGAAGAAACCCCAAATAAAACTTTTAAACCTATCAGCATTGTCCCAAATTTCCTTTTTAACTAATTTAACTTGTTTAGCCATTAAATAATATCCCGCAGCAATGGTTCCAAAATAAACTATCATTAAAACTATAGTATAAATATTAAATTTGAAAGATAAGTGGAATAATTCAGAGATAATACCCATGATATTTATTTATATCAACTTACAAATAAAGATGTTTATAATAGAAAAGGAGATTTATTTATTGTGATGGCAAACTCAATTCGAAATAAACTATTACGTGAAGAAAATGAATATTTTCACCAAAAAATAGATACAATTTGTATAAAAGAGTTGAAAAATTTCCAGCATCTTGGTCGAAAAGTAGGTCCCTTTAAAGTAGGGCACCCATACACATTAGATAATTACTTAGTAAGGATTCTAATCAAAGAAGGTTACCTACGCTTTGATGACGGGAATCAAATTACTCCAAAAACTATCCAGAAAATTAATTTTCGAGAATCGACAAATAGAGAACTAGGAAATATTCCAAAAAGTCATAAATATGTATATATTCAAGCACTTCAAGAATTAAAATTGTTAAATAAACTATCTGAAAATGGTAAAAAGCCACTAAAGGATTTCAAACAACTATATTCTGATGTAAATGATTTAATCCGTGTAAGGTTGGCCAAAATTACTCGATTAGCTATTCAAACTCAAAATATACAATCTAAAAAGGCACTAACTTCGGAAGAATTAATCCTATTTGAAGGTCTATCAAAGCAGATTAAAGAATGGCGCGATTATTTGGGAACTATTTGATTTTTTTGATTCTTTTGATTCTTATTCTTGCAGAATTATAAGAACCCGAGTGTCCAAGTTCTTCGGGAGTATCAGGAATAAAATAGTTTGGGTTTCTTGTATCATTAGATCTGATTGGCCCACCTGAATAGATTAATGCAACACCAGATTGAAGAGATTTGAGTGCATCAATCAAAAACTCGCTCTTCCCATATTGATTAAAAATAATGACCGTATCTCCAGTTTTGCATTTTAATTTTGTTAAATCTCGCTCAGAAACAAAAACTTTTTCAAAATCTAGATAAAATTTTCTATTCAACACACCCAACTGTGAATGTAAAAATCGAGGATGATTTGGGGTCAACAGAAGAAATTCTTCACTACCACGATCTTCCGGAAATTTAAAAATAACAGGTGGATCAGGGAGATTTAATGAAATTTGGGATAATTCAATTTTTTTTGAAGGAGTTGGAAAAATCATATCTTTAAAAAAAACTGAATCTTCACGGAAAAATAAGCTGTACCCATTTTTCAAAACCTCAGTTTTTATCTTTTTTCCAGCAATTTCCAAACATTTATCTAACAAATCACTATCATTTCCTTCGAATAATTTCATACGTTGCAAATCCCAATTACGTTGCAATCCTAAATCATGACCTAATTTACTGAAGAAATCAAAATTTGATAAGCAATCAGGATAAGGGCATGTTCCAGATTGATTTATGGATAGCCCTGGAATATAATAACTTGCAACAACATCATTTGTTTCTACATCATATTTCATCGGAAAGACTAAATCAGCGAATTTTGTGGTTTCTGTTGGGAAAACTTCAAGCACTACGGTAAATAAATCTTCTCGCATTAAATTTTTTCTTAATCGAGTTTGATTTGGTAATGAATTCGCGGGATTAAAATTAGATATAATTAGGAGTTTAATATCTTCATTTTCTAATGTTTCTGCTAAAGAAATTATTTCATATTCATTTTTTTTTGAAAAAAGTCGATCTTGATTAATTTCATGAATGATTTTTGTGATTAGTGATTTATTATAATCGCTTTGAGAATAAATAAGGCCAGTTCCTGCTTTACCGAAATTTCCTAAGAAAATTTGAATTAGAGCAATTGATTGAACGATTTTTCCACCATAAAAATCTTTTTGAATGCCATAACCAACAGTAAAAATGGTGTGGTTTTTATGTTCAATTAATAGATCTATGAAATTTACAAAATTATTGGGATTTACTCTTACAATTTTATTTTTCTCTTCTTCATCTGTTTGTAGGGATTCGTCTATCAGGTGTTCGTAATCTTTTACATAATTTTTTAGGAAAGAATAATTAATCTTTTCTGATCTGACTAATTTCTGTAAAATTAGCGATGATAAAACAATATCAGAATTCTGTGTTGGTCGTAAATGCAAATCTGCTTGTTGCGAAATCCTTGTAAGTTTAGGATCCACTACTACAAGTTTAGCTCCTTTTTTTTGGGCTTTTCTTACTAGATTATATAAATGATTATTGTTTTCACTCAAATCTGAACCCCACACAACAATTAAATGAGTTTCAGAGTTTTTAATTTGAAGTGGATTTGTCATTGAATAGGTTCCAAACATTTGTGCTAATCCAGCACAACCTCCCTCATTACATATTCCACCTTTGTTTACAAAAGACCCTAAATTGTAGAAAAAACGTAAAGGATAAAAACCCGAAATTAAACCCATATTTCCAGAATAAGAAGCTAATAAAATACTCCCAGGCCCGTGCTCATCTAACACCTCATTGATTTTGAATAATAAAGTTTCCCATGCTTTTGTAAAGGTAATTTTTTGAAATTTGTTTATACTTTTTTCTCCTGAACGATATAGAGGTTGTTTAAGTCTTTCTTCGTGATAAAGAATTTTTTGCCGATCTGTGAATTTAGGACAAAAAAATCCTTGTGTAAAGGGATGTTCTTTATTAGGATTTGCTTTTACCAGTTTTTGAATAGGTGCTGAATCATCCCAATAACCAGTAAAGACACATGAGCCATAGCAATCCTTTGAACATGTTCCAAAACGAGTTACAAAAGTTCGAGATTTGTTAGAACCCACATTTATGCAATGAATTTTAAAACTAAAAGAGATTTCGTAAAAATTTTAATCTTCAAAATAATAAAATAAGTAAACAACAATAGTGAATTAAAATGACTAAAAAACTAGGGTTTGTACGCTGTATTTTATGTGATATAGATGGAACATTATATTATCGCGGAAATGTCATTCCAAATGCGGTCGAAACGGTATCTTATTTACAAAAAAGTGGATACAAAATTGTTTTCCTTACTAACACTGATAGCAGACCACCGAAAGAAATACTAGAAATATTGTTAAAATTTGGTTTTTCTGTGAAATCTGGTGATTTATTTACTCCCATTATCGCAATCAAAGAATTTCTTTCACAGTTCCCTAATAAAAAGTCATACTTCTTAGTATCAGAACGAGTTAAATCCGAATTTAAAACATTTCCTCAGGTTACCGAAGACGAATTACCAGATTTTGTTGTTATTAGCGATTTTTCAGATGATTGGAGGATTGAACGTTTAAATGACGCTTTTAAATATGTTTTAAAAGGAGCAAAATTAATTGGATCCCAGGGAAATAGATATTTTTTAGATCAAGATGGAAATCCTAAAATAGATACAGGGGCATTGGTAAGAATGGTGGCAGATGCAGCCCATATAAAACCAATAATTCTTGGAAAACCAAATTCAGATTATTTTAAATTGGCTTTAAAAAAAATAGATGTTGATACAAATGAAGTGATTATTATTGGTGATGATATCGAATCTGATATTCAAGGCGCCGAAAACGCTGGAATTAAAGGAATTTTAGTGAAAACTGGAAAAGGTCAAAAAAAATTTCAAAAGAATTACAATTCAAAGATTGAACCGTTTTTAACTTTAAATTCATTTTCTGAATTGCGTAATTTATTATGAATTGTACGATATTTAAGCCTATGCTAATAAGTGGCCTTAGGAATCAATATATTTATATTAATCATTCTTATCTTTGTTGATGATAAAATGAATATGCTGCAAATTCCTACTACGTTTGTAAATATTATTGATTGGTTTAATTCACTAAATATTGAATTTAAAGTTTTAATTGCAGTCGTCGCAATTGCTCTAAGCATGGTTTTAATTTATATAGCATTTAAGCTTTTAGAAGTAGTTTTTCTTCTTTTGAAAGTGATTTTAAATGTTTTTTCAAAGATTTTTAGAAAATCATCAAAGATTAAGGAAAAGATTATATTAAGTAATGAAGAATATGAAAAATCCGAAGAAATTGATTTATCAGAACGAGAGAAAGTTGAAGAAGATGAAGTTAATTATTCACATGATTCTGATGATGAAGAAAAACAAATAATTATTGAAGAAGATGAAAATTTTCGAGAAGAAGATGCAGGTAAATCTAAAACAATGGATCCAAATAACAGATCCGATTCTCAAGAATTTACAACTGAAAATTCGGTAAATATGATTCAATGCCCAAATTGTGGAATTATTTTCTCTCAAAACTCATTTTCAATGATAGGAGACACTCTTTTTGTATCATGTGAAGAATGTGGGAAAAGATATATTTCAAATGGAAAATATCTTAAAGAAAATGAAGAATAAACTTTAGTTAATTAAAATAATAGGAAAATTCGATTATTATACCTTTTAGGTGATGACCACCTTTTTTAATTTTTTTGTATTTATACTTTTTTAATCTTATTTTAATGAATATTTTCGTACTTCCAGCATACTTCTTTAGGAATTTACTCAACCCTTTGTGAATTTATAAAAAATTAAGGTTTTCTATGCTTAGCAATGATGGAGAACTATTATATTTCCTAACTTTTACTATATAGATAATGGCTAATATTATTAAGAATCTACCAATTGGATCATTAGATGTTGATAAATTTATAAAAGTAAATTTTTTTCCCACTAAGGAAAGAGGTAGATCAAGGAATAGTACCCCACAAGAATGCAGACATTTAGGTATCCTTGTAAAGGATGGACATAATATATCATCATCACAGATGATACAAAGGATTACATGTTCAAAATGTGGTGCACGTTTCGGTAATAATGTTAACGAATGGGATGTTAATAGATATCAAGAAAGATTAAAGCTGGTATTGTACGAACTTTTCTTTGAAGGGTGTAAGCAAACAAAGATGGAAAAGCGATGGGGCATTCCACAACCCAAATTAAGCAAGTTCAAACATGATTTTGTCGAGACGGTGCTTGAACAATATCCTGATCTTCTAAACTCAATGCCATATGACCTTTCAAAAGGTGTAATATATGGAGATGAAACATATTTGGGAAAGAGAGGGAAATCCAATACAGAAATACTATTTACTAATGATAATTTCGAAGTATTGTCAACCGGAATTGGAGAAAAAAAACATTTAGAAAAATCAATATTAAAAACATTCTTTAAAATCCCCAAGGAATATAGAGATAAAATGCGCGTTTTAGTTACTGATGGAGAACAATCATATCAGACTTTAACCCTATTGAATAGCCATAAAGTAGTATTAGTTCAACAATATCATAAGGCTAGTAAATTAGGGCAAATTACAATTCATAAGTATCAAAAATTTGGGCCACATATTTTACACTACCTCATCCATACGCATTGGAAGTTGTTTAAGAAAGAAAAACATGAGTTAGGATTGAAATGGGAGATAAAATTGATCAAAGGTAAGCTTCCAATCGGGAGAGGTCGTCCCACAATACAAATGACTCAAAGTAGAATCTACAAACAATGGCGACAAAAAAAGATTGAGTATGAATCAAATGCATTTCAGAAAATAGGATCTGCCAAAGTTTATATAAATCCTGAATCCAAGAAGATAAGTCTTCGTCAAGGAAGTAAAAAGTGGATGCAGGCTATGATACAACAAATCATAATTATTTTTCATGGAAAATTCATAACGAACAATCGTTCAGAAAGTAAAAACTCGCAGATTAAAAGAACAGGGAATATGAGAAAACAGCCAAACGAAGAGCACTCTGATCACCTCTTTCAACTCCAAGAGTATATTGTTAAAAATGGACATCTGCCCCAAACTTTCATTAAAGGTCGACCATTGTATAAGTATTTGATGAAAGATGCTAAAAGTCAAAAAATAGGATATAAAATTAATTTAAACAAAAAAGAATTTAATCAAACTTTAATAGAATCCTATTTCTAAAGATATAAAAAAGACTATCACCTAAAAGGTATAATAGTCGAATTATTCACCAATTGGATTTAATAAATAGTCATTATTACTTTAACTTACCTTTTTTCTTGATGTATATTCACGGAAAGAGGAAAATAACTATCCTCAAGATGATTCCGACCTTCTATCTGATTAAAACGGCCGATACAATATAGATTGAAGAATCACTTTGTGAACATACTTAATAAACTAAAATTCAATAGGATTATATAAATAAAATAACAAATTTTGATATATTAAAATCCCTGCTGACTTTAATTAGGCAAATTGTATTTTATTTTATCATGCGAATATGTTATTACAAAGTTCTACAAGACCTGAAGCATTTTCATTATTTAAGACTGCCCCTGTTGAAAAAGCACTATTTATTGCATCCAATATTTTTTCCGAGTTTTTTATCCCTTCCGAAAACTTATTTAATTTCTGCTGGGCAGGATAAGTTTGACCTTTAATAACGTAACAGAGAAATTTATCTTCAAATGGGACCATAATAATTGTGTTTTCTCCAATTTTAACACGATCAAGTGCCTTTGAAAAGAATTCATGACTAAACATATTAAAGGCGGTCATAAATGAACCAAACATCAGTTTATCATCCCATTCCTTGGAAAAGAAGTGAGTAAAAAGAGAAACACCTCCATTAGAAATTATTGAAAGCAATAGTGGTTCTTCAGGAAAGATTTCTACCTGCTCAATTTCTTTCTTTCTCATCATTAGTTTCAAATCCCCTTCGAAAGAAACAAGTTTAAGGCGTTCCGACATGGGAGCATTTCGGTTTTTTAATTCCTTCCATATATCTAACTTTTCTAATAATTGATCATGTTCCATTGAGATTTTTTTCTCCAATCTAGAAAGATCATATTTTTGGGCAATCTGTTGAGCTCTTGTTAGAAGTCGTTGTGCTTCATCTAATTCTAAATTAATTAACTCCAATTTGGCTTTAAAAAT
>JAUWOE010000015.1 GCA_030612265.1 Promethearchaeum sp. | reverse complement strand
TCTCTAAATTTATTCTTCGAAATTGCAGAACTCATAATAAATAGGAAGAAGTTCAAGAATTTAAAGCCTTCGGTTCAAGAGAGAGCCGATTTAATCCGATTTAAACACAAGAATCTTTTGGGAAGAGATTAAGTTTTTTTTCCCCATTTATTACGAGGTCTTAGATTATCATTTTTAATTTTCGATAGAGGCCGATAAAAATGAAATACACTATAAAAATTTATATTTCAAACATCAAATTGATCGAAAAATATTGTTTTTGTGAAGAGAATTGATCAAAAAATATTGTGCCTTTAGAAGAATTAACAATTCCCAAATTGTCTCACATATAAATAATAAGGGATTTTTTTCTATTATCTTAAAATTTAACGGATAAAAATTTCAATATAATGAAAATATTTAAAACAAACTTTAAGTGGCTTCAGGAAATCTATGATCAATTTGCATAGAAAATAATAATATCCGAAGAAAGTTTATGATTTTTTCTTATATCTGAAAAAAATTATTGCCACGTTAATAAATTCAGAATGATGTCGGTGTTTATTTGAAAGGTTCATCCTTAAAATTGAAGAAAAAATTTCCAAAAATACGGGCTTATTCATTTTTTTCTTTAAAATTAAATCTCTAATCGAAATATATTATAATTATTCTTACTGTAGTAAAATACATGGTCATATTTATTGTACAATATAATCATTACTGAAAGGAAATGACAGATAGGTTTAAATATTTAAAATTCGTAAATATATTAGAGTTAGGTTTTCGATCGAATTAGCCATAGAATAAATTGAATTTAATTCAGTGCATTTATTAATTTTTTTAATAAATATTCTCCGCGTAGTGTCTAATTTACCAATCATAACTTAACTCTAATTTATTTTTTTTTAATTTTTAATTAGATTTTATTCCTAAGTGAGTGGAATTAATAATTTTTTCTTAAGAAAAGACCTCAAAATGAAAAATAAAAAATGCTTTTCCTTCTTAAAATTAAATATGAAGAAAAAATTGATTAATTTTATTAGATTTTTCCTCATTAGTTCTATAATTTTTGTCAGTTTAGGTATGCCTATTATAATAATATCCCCAAGTGAAACGTCTTTACAAATTCCAGAATATATACCATTAAATAGTCAACTGGGTTTGAACACAACTTTAGCGGATCAATTTAATCCCACATATGCTTATAATAATATTCAAACACAATTGGATTTTGGTTATAGAATACCTGGCACAAATGAAAATCTTGAATGTGCCAACTGGATTAATAATCAAATGCAAAATTATAGTGAATCTGAAATCTATAATTTTACTGTTGATGATGTTTCTTGTCGTAATGTAATTAGCCGTGTAAACCCAAATATGTCTCAAATTGCAGTATTTGCAGCTCATTATGATTCTCGAGCTATTGCTGAAAAAGATTTAGATACTTCTTTACGTGATACGCCAATATTGGGTGCAAATGATGGTGGTAGTGGTGTTGCTGTGTTGATGGAAATGGCACGTGTATTAGCAGCATCAAAAATTAACTGGAATATTTCTTTTTGGTTTGTTTTTTTTGACGCTGAAGATCAAGGAAATTCTGGAATAAATGGATGGGATTGGTGTGAAGGAAGCAAATGGATGATAAATGAAATGAAAAACCAACCAGATGTTTATTTTAGAAAAACACAATCCCTAGAATCTATTAATTCATTTATTTTATTAGATATGGTTGGTGGAGATAATCTTAAATTCATACATGAAATTCATGATAGTGATGAACTTCGTCAAACAGTATTTGAGATAGGTCATTCGTTGGGTTATGAATCTACATTTCCTTTAGAAGATGCTGAACATAACATTGAAGATGATCATGTTCCATTTGCTCAAGAAGGAATTCCAACTTTGGACTTAATAATAGATTTTGATGATTTGACTTGTGGTTGGCCTTATCACCATACTACAGCAGATAATATTGATAATATTTCACAAGATAGCTTGAAAATAACGGGAAGGACAGTTTTGCAATTTATTTATGAAACTTATAATCCAGAATTAGATTTTTTTAAGAAATTTTCAAGCAAAGAGACTTTTTTTAGCAATCCATTTGTAATTGGGGCAGGGATCTTAATTATTGGAGTGTCAATTGCAATTCTAATTAAAAAAGCCACTACAATGAATGGTTAGATATATTTTAATCTTATTTTAATCTCTTTTTATAAATATTATACGCGTTAGGATATTGCTTAGCCAATTCTTCAATTGAAGAGAGCCTTTCTTGATATGGAATATAATTTTCGCCTACATTAACACTTGCAAGATTAGTATCAATTGTCTCTTTTAATTGTTTATTAAGCTCAAACCCAATGTAATGACGATATTCACTTTTGGCTGCAATTTGAGTTGTAGCATTACCGGTAAAAGGATCCAAGACCAAATCTCCCGGTTTACTGCTATAATTAACACATTTACGAACCAACTCATCAGGTAATTTGGTTCCATTCTTTCTTTGATTAGGTTTGTATTTTCTTGAAATTGTCCAAGTATCCGTTTCATAGTGCTTAATTCGATTAAAAAACACTTTTTTCTCATCTTTTACAACATATAAAATATGATAATGACTTGTAGCAAATTTTCGCTTGGTAAAAACAGCAAAATTATACTGCCAAATAAGATGATTCCTTAATATTAATCCAGAATCTTCAATAGATTGCAAAATTGGAAGTAAATTTGTCCACCCAGAGAAGATATATGCAGAACCATGAGGTTTTAGGATGCGGGGAATTTCTTGGATCCATCTTGATGTGAAACTTTGATAATCTCCAATTTTAATTTCTTGATATCCTTCAACTACATAATCGGAATTTCGATTGTAAAGTGATTCTTTTCCTGTGAAATCAAGTCCAAAAGGGGGATCAGCAATAATTAAATCTATAGATTCTGCTTTAAGTTCCTGTATTCCCACAACACAATCTCTATAGAATATTTTATCAAAATTTTCATTTTCATTTTCATTATTATCAAATAGCATTTTAGCTTCTTCAATTGACCAGTTATAATCTGGTTTGAAATAAAATTCTGCTAAATTAGGGATGTATTTATTTTTTCTTAGCTTTTTTTTTCCCATTATAAAATTCTAATTAAGAAGGACTAAAAAAATGTGTTGATATAAACTCCGATAAGAAAAATGATTTATTTTAATTAGGGGTAAAATCATCCCAATTTCTTTAAATATATGTCTTTCAAATAATAGAATTACCTATATATTGGTGAAAAAATAATGATAATAATTCAAAATAAGAAACAATTTATACTTTTAATGTTTCTCTTTCTAAATTTACCAGCAATGTTTCTAAATTTAGCACCCGAAGACCTTTCACACCCTAATATTGAATCAAATGAGATTCTTTCAGAAGAAAATGGTCAAATAGTTCCAAGTGGTGCCTTAGATGGACCCACAAGTTGGTCTTTTAACCTAAATGAATATCCCATAAATGGATTTGAGCAATCACCTTTTACTTTGAATAATGACATGATGTATAATTTTTCTGTTATTAATAATGGTTCAGCAGATTTTGAAGTGTGTTTAGCAACTAATCTTACATCTACAGATTATGTAACTCAAGAATCAAATTCTGATTATTCTGATGAACTTTTACAGGTTGCAGGAGTCCCGATGTGGGATGATTACGACAAATGGGATGATATTGGATTTTCTAATCAAGTTTCCAATGGAATATTTGTATCTTCTGGAGAAACTAAGGAATTTCTCCTTTATTTAACTGACACCATTGATCCACAGATATTAAACGTCACTTGGTTAGTAACCTTGACTGAAACAACGGATGCTCTTGATAATACTCTAGAAATAGAATCTGCAGAAGTTGATCTTGAAAATCCTTTCCTTGATGTTCAATATTCTTCCGATGATCTGCAAATTTCATCAACAATACCATCTGAAAGTAGTGTGATTTTAGATATATCAACAGAAAATCAAGTAGATTTAACTAAAAACATATTAAACGAGAGTTTTGGTGTCACTGACTCAATCACAATGATACGTTGGCAGAAAGATCTATCAGGAAACATCATTCGACGCACAGATGTCTTTGACTCTCAGTATAACAACGTTTTCGTTCCAGAGTTTGAGAATCTAAAGTTGGATGGATCGAGTAGTCCAGGTATCATTATAAATTCAAATTTGGGGGAAGTTCAACTAAGTTGGAATTTTACATCTATCATTGATTCCACTTTATCATATGACACCAGTATTTTAGAAAATTCAAATGTGGAATTTGTTGTTGGAGGAGAAAACAAAGCTTGGAGAGTTCTATCCTTAAATGAGTCAGAATATTTTGATATTTCTTTTGGGAATTCCAACACAGCTACATTGGCATTCTGGGATATTTCGGTTGAATTTTATGCAATTGGCAGAACAAATCCTTCAATTTTTACTTTAAATTCTTATGGAGATAATCAATCAGAAACTGCAACATTTTTCGCATCATCAGTAAATTCGGAATTCAGAAATTTTCAAGATACTTTTATTCAATCGAATTTTACACAGATGCATTATTGGTGGGCAGAGCACGGAATCCCAAGTCAAGCAGTTAGTGATATAGACGGAACACACTATTTGGGTCTTATAATAAATGCTCAAACCACTTTTGCTTCTTCAAATCTGAATTGTGAGATTGTAATTAACATTAAAAACGTTAGTGAATTTACTAACGGTACACAGATTGATATAGGTAGCTCAAACGGCATACCCTTTGATAATCATGAAATTTTCCAAGTTCGTGAATTCACATTTACTAATTTCACTCAATATGAATGGAGCCTTCAATCCACTACATCCTTGATCGATGTGAATAAAAGACTATACTGCCGAGACGTTGATAATAATTACCAAGATAATATGAATAACTCACTGATTTCCAATTCCTTCAGTACTCTTGAATTAGATGGCACTATTACCTTAGAATTTGAATTAAGTTTTAACATATGGGATGATGGGGATTTCTTATATATCTACATTCAAAATAGTACTGACCTAACAGAAATTGCGAGTTTTACTGGATCGGAAGAGCTTGATACAAAAGTACTTGATATTAGTGCCAATTCAGACTCATCCTTACAAATTATTCTGAATATGACATCCAATATTAGAAAAACAAAAAGCGGACCAATCTTTGACAATGTGAAGGTTTCAAACCAGACAACCACGGTCTTTTTTGATGATTTCAGCGGAAATTTGGATGATTTATGGACACAAGTGGATAATACAGATTCTGGTCAATTATTATGGAATATTCAAAGTGATGTTTCATATACCTATAGTACTCCTGCAATAGATATTTTCTATCCAAATTCGATTTATACCTTTGTCGGATATTCTGTAAATCCTGAAATTTATAATGATTTTGTAAAAACTGAGCTAAAATACAACCCCTTTGTGCAGGAAGGAAACAAGAGCTATATAATTTATAAAACTGATGAAAATCTTCTTTATCAAAATTTCTCGATGGTGGTAGAACAGATAGAGTTTTCTCCTATAAATTTAATTGAAATTGATGAAATTGCAGCAAATCATACTTTGCCTCATTTGGTATATGAGAATTATGTATATTATGAAGAGATGCAAAATTCTTCTGAATTCTATGAGTATTATTATTTGGATCTAGAACCGGATAAAATATATGATATTGAATTCAGTTGCAATCAAAGTGATATTGTACTTTTATATGCAGATTTATTTGCGTCAGATGGAATTGGATCTCATGAAAAATTTCCCGATCATCTTGGATTTTTTGTAATCAACACAACGTATCAATTTCAATTTGAAGAACCTATGAGAATTTTTATAAAGTTAGATGCAATAGAACCGGGATTAAAAATATATGTTCGAGTAGAACTTGGAATTGATAAGGACAAACATATTCGAAATCTAACCATTGCAGTTGGAGTACTATCGGTAGTAGCAGCCTTATCCGTGGGATTCATTCTCTATGATAAAAGGGAATTAATTTCCACTAAAATCAAAGGATGGAATATTAAAGAAAAATTGAAATTTAAAAAAAAATTGAAAAAAGAAAAGACTAAGAAATAATTTTCAGTTTTTTTTTATTACCAATTTTGTAAATTTTTTTTTATGTTTTTTATTATTTTCGACTGTTTTAAGATAATAAAAGAATATAGGGAAATTTACCTATATTCCAATATGCAAAATGTGTTTTGGTTGTCAGCATTTGATGGTAAAATTGGGAGTACTAACCAAACACTTCTTCGATATTCAAATTCTTTCTGGTTAAAAAATGAAAATATGAAAAATAAAGATAAATCAATTGTAATTTGCCTTCATGGGTGGACGGCTACAACTTATGAATCAAAACCGGTAGGAGATGCTATTTTTCAAAATGGCATAGATTCTGCAGGACCTTTATTGCCAGGTCATGGATTTAAAGATAATATTGTAGCTAAGGAAAATTTATCTAAAATTAAATATACAGACTGGATCTCTGCAGTTCGACGCGAAATTACACAAGCTCGGAAATTTTATCAAAAAGTATTCATCTATGGACAATCTATGGGCGGTGCATTAGCAATCTATGCAGCTTCCGAAGGACTTGTGGATGCTTGTGCAGTAACTGCTCCTGCAATTAAACTACCCCCCTTTGTTAACATTATCGGTCCTCTTTTAGGATTTATGAATATTTTCCGCAAGAAAAAGACGAATCAAAGTTTTTTCAATGAGGAATATTCATTTGAGAGTTTTAAATCGGCTAATGAATTGCGAAAACTAGCAAAAAACGTGCAAAATAATCTGAATAAAATAAAATGTCCTATATTGGTATGTCATTCTAAGAATGATAGTGCAATTGATCCCGTTGTACCTGAAATTATTAAAGAAAAAACCATTGGAAGTGTAGAAATTGCGTGGTTTAATGATTCTGATCATAGTATGACATTGGATGTTCAAGGAAAAGAAATAGCAAAAAAAATTACAACTTTTTTCTTAGAGCAATTAGAAAATTAAATTCCTAAATCAACCTCTGACTTTGCATCAGGTTCAATATTTGCTGTGTCTTCTAATTCTTCTTCTATTTTTTCTTCATCTTTTTCAGGATGGGTTAAATCCCAAACTATCGATATTAATAACGCGATGCTCAACCCTACCAGAATTATCGTAGATAAACCAGGAATCTCATCCATCCATATTTTAACTTTTCCTATATTTGGAATAATTTTTATCACAATTCCAAAAACTCTCTCTTCAGGAACGGGGATTTCGGTGACATTACCATCGGGAGGGTCAATATCGCCGTGATTATTATCCCCTAAGGTATAAAAATACCATCTTTTCTCGGAATCAATGTAAGTTCTATTTACAACCCTATGAACAATAGGTTCGTTTACCACCGGCTTAGACCATAATCCAAAGGAATCGAAGAGAATTATATCTCCAATTTCAATTTCAGAAGCATTTACACCCTGAATAACCAATAGGTCTCCAATTTCAATAGTGGGTTCCATTGATGGTGAAATTACTACAACCAGAGGATGCTCCGTTTGTAAGCTCAGTCTTAAAATTCCTAGAAAACCAAAAGTTCCTCCGACAGCTACTACAATCATCACCAATGCAATAATTGCTTCTTTTTTTTGTTTCTTTGAGATATTTATCTTAGGTTTCTTCATCATTTACACCGTATTTTGCCCTATATTCATCAATTTTGCCCTTCATTTCATCATCAATGTATACTTTGCCATTAATTTCTTTATTATGAAGAAATTCAATAATTTCATCAAGGGTAACTATTGCGCATGTCTTAAAATTGTATTGATCTCGCAATTCTTTCAGAGCATTCTTTTCAGTGAGACCTTTTTCCATTCGATCAACAGATACTACCAATCCAATAATATGAACAAACGCAGCTTTATTTAACATTGAAATAGATTGACGAACAGAAATACCTGAAGTTATAACGTCTTCTACAATAATTATTTTATCTCCATTTTCCAATTTCTTTCCAATAAATTCTCCTCTTTCACCATGAAGTTTGGATTCTTTTCTGTTAAAGCAAAAAGAGACATCACTATTAAATTCATTTCCTAACGCAATAGAAGTTGTTATAGTTAGAGGAATTCCTTTGTATGCAGGACCGAATAATACTTGAACTTCTTCAATACTGAAATTCGCATTTATGGCAGCTGCGTAAAAATTTCCAAGCTTCTTCATTTGGTTTCCTGTGTTGTAATTCCCCGTATTTATAAAAAAGGGTGTTTTTCGCCCACTTTTTGTTATAAAATCTCCAAATAATAACACCCCAGATTCAATCATGAAACTAATGAATTCTTTCTTGTAATTCTCCATTATTGAAATGAATTTTTAGCAGTTTTTCAATTTTACTTTACATTATTTTAATATCTTGTTGTCAATTCAAAATGTCTCTAATTAAAAATTCCTATAAATTTAATTGATTAAAAATCTGCATATATTATATAGAATTTTTTTTATCAGAAATTGATTTGAAAATTTATTTAAAAAGGCATTTTGAATCAATTTGATATCGATAAAGGGGAATAATCAATAATGAAAAATAAAAAAATTAAACAACTCATGAAAACTTTGACAGTTCTCATATTCTTATTCGGTTTCTTGCCATTGAACAGCTATTCTAATCTGGGAAGTGTTCAAAATATATCAAATGATGATTTTATTTCAAATGAAAATTCAGAAATTCAAGATTTTTCAATTTCACCACAAACTCAAGAAGAATCTGTACCTATAATTGATCCTATCACAATTATTGGAAATAATGTTTCTCAATTCAACGTTTCAGAATCGATAATCAGTCAAGCACCATTTGTTGATCCGCTACATAATCAAAAAACTATTCTTGATATTGATAATGAAAATATGACTCTTGAAGTTCCAAACGGATGGGATTTCAATCATGAATATGTAAATATTTCTGCATTATATAAGAGTCACGAACTGTTGGATGATAATTATATTACTGATGGTGGTCCTTGGAACCACTTTTCGAATTATTATAAATATCAAGATCCTTTAAGTTTTGGTTTTATAAATTATATTGACAGCGAAGAACTAGTTATTATGGGAGATGGAGAACCGGCAAATCCTTCGGTTCCATATCAAGCTTATTCACAGTGGTATCAAGAAATTGACAAACCAAGCAATGAACATTCTATTTGGGAAACCGACTTCGTATATCAAGGAGATACTCAACATCCAATATGGGAAGAGTTTGATGAAGATCCCGGATGGGAAAAGAATTATAATAATCCTTATGGAGGAATAACCGATACTGCTACTGTTGATCTTCAGTGGAATGTTGGTAATTTACAAGCTTATATTAAAGCAGGGACGAGCCAATATACTTTAGGAAATCCTTCCATTGCGTGGGAAACAAATTTTGGTTGGGAAACCTCATTTATACCCAAAAAAGTAGAGTTAATTGTCGGGTGGAGAGTGGAAAACCTTGGATATGAAGTAGATGATGATTTTGCTGTGATTTGTCGAATTGATGATAACTATGTCGATGGAAGAAAAGATACTTTTGGAAATGAATACGAAAATGCCTCCGCTACAGCTATTGAATATGATAATGAAACTTCTAAAATTGAAACGCATGATTTTGTGTATCGAATATTTGATATAACAGACAATTTAAATCTAAATATTACTAATCATGCGTTGGATTTTGGGATTTGGATGGCAAATATAAACGAAACTGATGATGAGGTGAGAGTAATTTTTGATTTAATAGCAATCAGAGCGATTGAAGAAGATCAATATAAAATTGGAGAATTTGGTTTTGAATGCACTGTAGAAAATTTCAAATCACCAGAAGATCTGGAATATTGGTTACTATTTGTATATCTTGGAGACAAAGGCACAGGTGAAGAAATTTTTTACCCACTAATTTGGTTAAATGATAATTTTACAGCGGAATCTGATGATCCTATTAATTTTCAATTTGATATAACTTCCCGATTTAAAAATATTCTAAATTCTAATGATTCAATTATTTTCTCAATCGGGATGATAAACTTAAATCCATTTAAAACATGTAAAGAGACTTTTCTTGTTAAGTTCGATGATCTAACATTAAAACCAATATATAAAGTCGATGATTTATCAATAGCAGGGCTTCAAAGATGGAATGGAACTAAATGGAATGATCAAACAGATTTTGAATTTATTACCACAGATCCCTATAATGATACCACCAACAGTTTTACTTTAGCTTTTAATGTAACCAATACAAATTACAATAGTTCAAAACTAGAATTCGAGAGTTTGATGTATATAGATAGATTAAGGGAAAATAATGCAGAAGCCAGTTATTACCTAACAAATGTTGATGATAACCCAATCGACAGGATTCATTGGAACGTAACCTTCGATAATACTAATACATTTGACCAATTAAGAGATGAACCCTATGAAAATTATATTCCTATAGGATATAATTTTACAATAATTGATCTCCCCGCTTGGGATAATCTGGGGAAGGATTCATTAGATTGGAATTGGACTGGAGGTTGGGATCCTTTAGGAAGGCTCAATCCAAATTACGCTACGGGAATTCGCTCAAACGGGACGGCAAATTCAGGAAATTATCAAAATTTTACTATTGCTAATGCCTCAACAGATAGCCCTCAATATCCTGGCTCATTGATAAACGGTACTTGGGTTTTATCATTTACATCTCCAAATTATTTAAGTAATTTAGAAATTGAACATCAATCTAGTACATCAACTAAATTCTATGATACTAATCAAACAAATATTATAGCTAATCAAAGTAGTTTTCTTGGTATCCCAGGTCATTATAATGTAAGCGTTAGAAATGCTTCTGGTTCATGGATATATAATTTTCCAAAATATTTTCCAACTGAAACGGATAATTTAACAATGCCTTGGACAGTAAACGATTCTATGGGTGTTGGTAATTATCAAATTTTAGGAATATGGAATGATACAAATGATGAAAGTAATCAAACTTTACGAGTTGGAATCAAAACTTCGTATTTTGAAGTGTGGCGGACCTCGGCTGCTACATTAATATATGAACCTGGAGAAATTAATTCAGGTGATCTTGGTGAATTTTACTTAAATTTTTCACAATCTGATGGAGCTATATCTTTTGCTGAAAATTATATTACGCTTTATAGAGATCTATCAGATAATAAATGGGGGACTGATTGGCCACCGTATCAATATTTAATAGATGATATCTATGAGGATCCAGCATTCAATGCGGAAGGTAATTATACTCTACGTTTTAAAACACGGTCTGTTCCTGTTGAAAACTATTTCGTTTATATAATGATCGAAAAACCTTTCTTCGATGATCAGAGATTGGATTCTTGGATTAACTTGACTGGATTTCCAATTGATTTAAATATTACTTCAGGTGCAACGAATACTACAATTTATTCTGCTTATATGAATTCTGATAATTTACCCTATGTTAATGACACTTCACTTTCAGTTATTCAAGTTAGTATAACTAATAATTCGAATCAAGCTCCTCTTGAAAATGCAATAGTATCTGGTAAATTCAATGGAACTGATAATGTCTTTTACGGTGATGAAATATATCGAGAAACACAAAATGCCGAAGACAAAGGTCTTTATAATATAACCATTGATGCAACTGGATTAAATGCTACAGGTTCGGTACAGTTCAATTATACTCTTACAATTTCTGCCTCAGTTGATGGTTATGATTCAACGTATATAGAAGTAACAACAGAAATTCTCCCAATTCTGACTGATATTGATGCATCAAGTATAAGTGCGGAGCTATATGAAGGCGGAAGTTTTGAATTCTATGCAAATTATCTAAATGTTCTGGATCCAAATAATCATCTACCTTTAAATGATGCAAACTTAACTTGGGCATTATTAAATGGAAGTACAATTGCACTATCTGGAAATTTTACATTTATCTTTTCAGGAGTTTATTATGCAGAAATCGAATTTGAAACTGAAACCGATTATGTTCTACCTGGTCTTTATAATTTTACGGTCAATGCTTCAAAAATAAATTGTGCTAATGCTTCATGGGTCCATTATGGATTAGAAATCTTTTCCAAAAACACAACAAAAATTTCCTTAAATATACCCGAGAATATTCGGATAGGGTCATCATTGGATATTCAAGTTAATTTAATGATGATTGATAATTCATCAATTCCTGATTCTGATATATTCATATCCATAAATTATGAAGACGGAGACGAATTTAATATTGTAGAAACAACAGATTCAAATGGAATAGTCACATTTTCACAAATTATCCCTTATAATTATGCAGGTAAATTAATTGAGATAAACGCGACTTACAATGGTAATAGCACGGTAAAGAGCTGCACAAATTATGTTTCAAAAACTGTATTGGGAAAGATACCGGTTGATTTGTTGTTAAATTATACATCTGAATTACGTGTTGGATATAATATAACTATATTAGGAACCATTAATATTACAGATGTCTCACAATATTCAGGAATATATCTAACGTTGATCTCATGGTACGATGGTAATTATCAAAATCCCACATTTATTCAACAGCTTGCTGTAAATCAAAACGGTATTTTAAGCTATTATATCTCTGAACTTGAAGATGGACACGATAACATAACATTTTTTATGGATTACGCAGGAACCTCTACTGTAGCATATGAAAGTGAAGAATTAACTTTAAATATATCATCAAAATGGGAATGTTCTGTAAATGTTAGTGCTTCATCTGAGATGCAGGTTGGCTATGATGCAGATATTTTCGGTTCAATTAATATTACCGAATATACCCAATATTCGGGGATTTATTTAACGCTAACATCTTGGTACGACGAGAATTATCAAAATCCGGCATTTATTCAACAGATTACTGTAAATCAAAATGGTTCTTTAGTATATTATATATCTGAAATTGCAGATGGTTTCAAAAATATCACATTTCTTATAGAATACGCAGGAACTTCTAAAGTAGATTATGCAAACAAGAGTATAACCTTAGATATTTTACCCAAATGGGAAAGTATTTTAGATGTTAGTGTTTCATCTGATACTTTTCGAATTGGGCAAGAGATCCAATTAATTATCTCTGCAGATTTTGTGAATTCATCAACTAACGAGACTTTTTATGGTATTCCATTTGATATAATTTATGATTCTGAAAATGGTCATTACGTTTATTCTGAATTCTTCGATGAAAATGCGAATGCTGAAATTGCTTATACTATTCCTTTAGAATCTGGAAATCTGTTAAATATTACAATTTCATTTGCAGGAACAAATAGAATTGCAGGTTTTGTTTATCATTTGAACTTACCAATTCTACCCCAAATGGTTACTCAATTAACAATGTTATCCGATACATTTCAACAAAAATTTGCAGGTGAATTCACATTTTCAGTTAAGCTCACGACTGAAAGTAATGAAATCATTGAGGGAAAAAATATATTTTTCATAGTTAGAGATATTGAATCGAATATAATAGCAAATTATACTGCTGTCACAAATTTGGAAGGAATTGCAGAAAAAGCAATTCAATTTGAAGACACTGGTGAATATACTGTTGAAATTGTTTTCCTAAGCTCTGGAATATTTGCAGGAGTGAGTTCTTCTGATAGTGATATTTACTATAATGTTAGTGTTATAAATTATGGGATATTAATAGTTAAGAATATTCAAGCAATATTAATCGGTTTAGGAATTGCAACTGTTCTTTCATTAAGTATTTATCGGGGTTATGTAGTTCCTAAGCGTAATCGACAGAGACAAGCTTTATTGGATATTCATCGAAGATTTGGAGATATTGAAAATATGCAGTATGTTTTGATTATACATAAGGAAACAAGCACCAGTATATTTTCACAAACTTTCACTGAACTTCCAATTGATTCAACATTAATTAGTGGATTTTTATCAGCGATATCAACCTTCGGTAAGGAGATTGGTCATAAAGTACTAAAATCTCAACAAAAAGCATTTGTTTCGCAAGGTGATGAAAAAACTGGACTGGAAGAACTTTCATACCAACAATTTAAAATCGTGGTAATTGAAGGATACTATGTTAGAACTGCCGTTTTATTATTGAAATCTGCGAGTCCGACCTTACGTTCCAAAATTAGACAATTCAATGCAGAATTTGAAAGGGAATATTTATCTACTTTAGAACATTTCTCTGGTAAGATCCCAAGCCCTGAACCAATTTTAGAATTAATTGAGAAAATTCTATTTGCAGATTTACTCTATCCACACAATGTGATTCCTTCAAAAGCTAAGGACTATTTGGGTACTGTTAAAAAGAAATCTACATCTGCGTTAGTGTTAAAGGAAGCTGAATCATCTTTCAATAATGCATTCCGTGTAAGAGAAATGATTGTGAGAATGGCTGGTTATGGCAGAAAGGAAGTTGATACTTTTAATGTAGTTGAAAAATTAAGAAAGGAGCAAATTGTTTTTGCAGTAAATCCTAGAACACAATATCTTATCGAACAGTTTAAACCAATGATAGATCCGTTAAGTAAGGATGAAAGGCTAGTTCTAAAAGAGATTTATAAAAATGGACCACTAGATGAAAAACACTTGAAGAAAAATACTAAAATTGCGATTGTGGTTCCTATTATTACTTCACTTCATTCAAAGGAAATGATAAATGAAGACAATTCTCTAACTGAAATAGGGGAAGTTATTGCAACACTTCTTAATTTAATGCCAGATATATAGCTTTTTTTGTATATTTTTTTCCTTTAATTTAAATAAAAAAAAAAATTCTACTCTTTTTCTTGTCTTAAACCTAAATAAAGTAAAATAGCCGCCGGAAAAATAAAAATACCCGCTACTAAATTAATTGTTCGCCCTATCGGAGTATTTAACCAATTAAATACAAAACTCCCAACAATAACAATATCCATTAAAATCATTCCGATAACAGTTTGGATGTATTTTCTCCCATATATGCTGTCTTTACCAAATTCTTTATATTGTTTAACAATGATAAAAATCAACCATATTATGACAGCTTGAGAAAGGATCAATCCATACAAAAAGAAGGTTGTTGTCCAGACAGGAACTCCTAAATCTAAATCAATTAAATCCCGATTCTTATATCCTTCAATCCCCGGAACTCCATCATATTCAAACTCCACCCCATTCGGAATAAAGAACAATACTGATAACAAAGCAGCGTAAATAACAAACATTGTTATCTGTTTCCATAATTTGAAACTGACTTGCGATTTGCTAACCAATTCAACGAAGAAATATATATTAATTAATCCCAAACAAGATAAAACGATTGTAATTTTATTTCCAATTATGTTAAATTCGTAAGTATCGATAGTTCTGTATAGAATATTTGTCAATATTCCTAATGCAGGTATAATGAATACAAGTGACAAAGTAATGGATATCCTACTACGATTTCTAATTAATGCTTTAATAGCGAAGTAAGAAAACATTATAAAAATCAAACCATATATCAAATAGACTTGTAATATTACAGTAGAGACCATATTAATATATCTTAGAGTATGAACCTAAAAAAATTTCTCAAAAAACATGGAATTATAATTTCTTCCAAAAGGATGATATTTCTTTTGGATCAATATCCCACGATCGATCTGGCAGATCTATAAGATTTTCTTTCTTCATAAACATCGGTAAATCATCAGTAGCATCCAAATCAGCATTTATGTTAAAGTCACGTTCAATTTTCAACCATTTTTTTCCCATTTCTACCAAATCTTCTGTTTTTAAATCCCATTCATACCGAGCGTTCAACATTTTGGCTAATTTTGACATATTTTCAATATTTGGACCGATGAAATAACATTGTCCCATGGAATCAAGGATCATTGTAAAAATTTGCAGCCTTTTTGATAATTCTAATTTATTTTTAGGAGTATGCAGCTTTCCATAATCAAGATCCGAATCAGGTGTTCTATTAACAATAGCTGCTCCAGCGGTATGATCAGCACCCATCGGACTTGTTACAAAAGTCACCCCCATTCCTTTAAATGTACGAGGATCATAACCAGGTAACCCTTGACCTTTAACATGTGCGACTCGGGAAATATTTAAAGCAGATCCTACTTGAACAGCACCATTTCCAAGAATTAAAGAATTATTATCATCATTTTTTATTGCATTAAGTAAAGCAATACAACCATCTGCATCACCCCACTTTATAATCCCAGTTTCCATAAAAACTGCCAGTGCGTTACCAACTTCAATTGTATCCAAACCAAAATCATCACAAACATGATCAATAATTGCCAGTTTTTCGAGATCGTTGATTAGTAAATTGGATCCATTTAGGGCAACAGTTTCATATTCTAAACTCGATGTAATATGCTTTCCATCTTTATCAAATACAATATTTGAACAACGAATCATGCATCCTGGGCTGCAAGAAACGCTAAATTTTCAATTATTTTTTAAAAGATATTGATGTAAAGCTTCTCCCGAGATTTTATCTGCATCTTTAAAGGAACCACTCCGAAAATTCTGAGTTGGCAGACCATGCACACTATCCATTGTCATTAATCCCATTAATGTTCCAAATTTGGAGAACCCTTTTTTTGTTTCTTGAAGATTTTTTCCCCACTTTAATGCAACTTGTTGGAAAGATTTTTTATCATGATAACTAATTTGGTTTATTTTTGGGGGGGAAATAATTACCGCTTTCAACTTTTTTGAGCCCATAACAGCACCTAAACCCCCTCTTCCCGCATGTCGCGAAGGATAACCTTCAAGATCCATTGATGCAATGGAAGCTGCTTTTAATTGTTTTTCCCTGGCAATTCCGATGCTAAAGACACCAATCTTGCTTCCAAATTTCTTAGAAAGTTTAATATCTAATTCATAATTATTCATTCCAACATAAGGATCGGCATCTACTAATTCGATTTTATCATCTTCGATTTTTAAAATTTGCCAATTTGAGGCTTTTCCTTCAAAAATTAATGCTTTTATACCGGTTCTACATAAAAGAGTAGGCGCTAATCCCCCAACATTAGCTTCTTTTATTCCTTTAGTAAGTGGACTTTTACTTCCGATTGAAAATCTACCTGAATTTGGAGCAAATGTCCCCCCCAACAAACCCGAAGCAAATATTAATTTATTATCCTTTGATAATGGGTCTACTTTTGGATTTACTTCATCTAACATTATTTTTGCAGATAAGGATCGCCCACCATAGAATTCATAGGAATGCCTTTTTTCAACGGGTTCTATGATAATGTTTTTAGTTTCTAAATTAATTCGAACAATTTTAAGCATAAAAATAAATTCTTTTTTGCACTTATCAATTTTTTTTAGGATTATATTATCAAAAACTAATTGATTGTTTTTAGACTCAGATTTGTTAATTTTTTTCATTTCTTGCTTAATTTTGATTTTATTCTTCAAATAGACCACATTTTTTATATTTTTAAAATGTTTATCCCCACTCACTAACTTAGCTTCATGATTTAAAGATGTTTGATAAATAATGGCATCAGCAAGTCCAACTTTTTGTTCTCCAGGGAGTTGTTTTTCTCGGAGTTTTGTTTTTTGATGACCACTTTGAAAAGCAAGCATTTCACTAAGAGGTAAAATCTGAGTTGAATTTTTAATAAATTTGTATAATAGCCCCCAATCTTTTAATTTGTTTTCTCGATGAAATTTATATGATAATTCAGCAATCACTATTGAAGGGGTAAAGCATTCCGCTTTATTCAACAAAAAATCCACAAATTCACCCATAAATGAACCTATTGCATACTCAACCCAAGCAAAAGAATCTAGAATGTATTTAAATTTCATGATCCTTGTCCTCAGGATCCTTGATGAATGAAGAAGTTCTTTGTTTCATAAAACCAAGGAGACTTTTTGGTAAATTTAACTCATTTTGAATCAAGGATTCAATAACCTCATCATAGCTGTTGACTTTTTTTTCATCCTTTAATTTTTTTAATTTAGAAAGAGTTTTTTTTTTTATCTGGATTGTAGTTGACATATATAAATTATAGTACTATAGATATATAAAGATTAATTGAATTTTTGAAAACTTATAACATTAATAAAAAATTTTCAATAATTGAAGGATATGGACACTATCAAAATCGAAAATATTGATAAAAAATTCTTACGAAACACACCCTCTTGGGAAAATGCCCCTGTCCCCATTTGTATGGGCGGAGATATTCGAGCATTAACATTTTGTTGTAAACCAGGATCTTCACTAACATTCGGTTATAAATGCCTAAGAGATACAAAACTCAAAGAAATTGGTATGACTCCTAATGAATTTATTAAAGTTAAGGAAGAATTCTCAGAAAAACATAAATGGTTTGATGATGAATGCTGTTTCGGTTCATTAAGTTATTGTTGTATGCGGAGAAGTGGATGTAATAGAAGAGATTCTGCCCTCAAACGGAGATATCCCAAAATGACTAAAGAAAAATCTTTAACAGAATATTTCCGTTTAAAGAAGGAACTGGCTTGTATTATATTAGAAATATCCAAAAATCCATTAACGGATGAAAAATAAAACTATATTAAAACAAATAACGTTATTCAATATTAATTTTCTTCTTTGAAGATTTTTGTTCAATTTTTTCGAGTTTGACTTCCAAAATTCCGTTCATATATCTCGCTTTTGCTACATCGGGATTTATTTCAGCAGGTAGCGCAATAATTTTATGGTATTTTCTTTGTCGAGGGCCTTTTTCGGGGGCTTCAGCTAAAATTTCAAGCTCATTGGGGGATGCTTTTAATTCAATTTGAGATTTTGTGACACCCGGAACTTCACAAACAACTACAATTTTACCTTCTTCTTCATAAATATCAACCATAGGATCCCTTTCACTTTTGAATTCTTCTGAATCTTTATTTTTTGGTTGTGTACTGCCAAAGCTATCCATAATAGGTTTTCCATCTGGAGAAATCCGCATATTCATACCGAAAACATAAGGGCTTCCAAAAGCCATAGGATTATTCTTTAACATATCTTGAAGGTCTTTAGGATCCATATTTTTGATCATTTCAGGATCCAAATTCATTTTTTTCAGGATTTCATGAAACATCTTTTGAAAAACCTTATTATTAGGATCAAAATTCGGGGGCATTACTCCAGGAAACTGGTGTTCAAAAATCCTTCTCATTTGATCGTTCAATATTTTAAAAAAATCATCTCCAAAAGGATTATCTTCATCATCAAAGTTTTTTTTCTTCTTTTTATCAACCATTACAATTATTATATTCAATAATAATATAAAATCTCTATTAATACTAATTTCAATATTCTCAGAATATGATTCAGTGTTTTCTATACGAGTTTTTAAAAGATATCAATCTTATTAATAACTTATATAAATAGTAAGAAAAAATTATCACACGGAGATTACAAAAAATGGTATTTCAACAGATGTCAGATGAAGAAAAGGATCTCTATATTGACGTGTTACGGGTTGGAACAACACCTTTCGACAGATTTGTAGCCAGAGGATCAATGCAAGATGTTGTGGATATTCCGGGTCCTAGAGCGAAAATAGACAGATTTATGTTTCGTGCCATAAGTCAAACTAAATCAGATCATTCTACAAGACTCATTCCGATAATAGGCTCTGCCGGTTCGGGAAAGACTCATGCATATTGGGCTTATAAAAATATGGAACGGAAAATGCTTATTTCAAAAACCGATCAGATTGAAGAAGAAGAAGAGATTCCTGCAAATATTCCATCTGATTGGACGATTGTCTATGTTCCTAGTCCTCCGGCAGCCTCAAGAATTCTACTTCATGTCTATACTTGCCTTTTAGATGAATTAAGCACTTCCATAATAAAGGCTGTTGCCGAGAAATTAGTCGACAAATGGGGTGGCTTAAAGAAGAAGAAGCTGGGTTTGTTCGGAGGTCAAGATTTAGAAGTAACAATATCAAATGGGATTAGAGAATACCCAGGAATCTTTTCGGATTGCGTAAAATGTCTTTGCATTTACACAATGGACAAAGAAAGATCTTCTAAAGCTGAAAGATGGTTATTGGGAGAAACAATGGATTTAGATGAATTAACTTCCCTTGGAATATCAAGTGTTATTGAAAGCGATGATATTTGTCTTGCAATGATAAAACTGATTTGTGAAAATGCAGGAAAGACTGTAATATTGTATTTCGATGAGATAGAAAGCCCTTACAGAATGCATGGACCTGAGGCAGAGACTAAGTTCTTAGAAGTATTAAAAAGATTGTATAATGAAATTCAAAACGTTGTTATAGTAATTGCAGTGTTAAAGGAAATTTGGCCCAGAATTTTAGAAACAGCAGATCAGGCAATGAAATCGCGTATGGAACAAGAAAGAGAACTTGAATATTTTAAATTTGATGATTTGTTACTTTATTTTGCAAAATCTATGGAATATTTCTGGTCTCAAAATAACCTTAATCCTCCAATTTATCCTTTATTTCCCCTAAATGAAGAAGTTTTAAAAGCAATTTATGCTAAAACGGATGGAAATCAGCGAAGTATAATTAAACTTATAAGAATTTTCGTTGATAAATTAGTCTATGATGAGATGCCTTTGGAAGAAGTTATGAAAGAATCTTTACCCGTGGGTATTACATTAGCTTCAACCACAGCTACTGTCAAACCAGGTGCGCCTGAAGTTCATGATAAATCCATTTTGGACAAAATTGAAGAAATGATGGATGATGAAGATTATACGATTGAAGCGAATCCAGCGAGTGTGGCGGGTGCTGCTTTAAAATCTATAAAAGTATTAGGAGAAAAATACCATAAGGATATCAAAATTAATTTGGATTTTAAATTCTTAGTGGGAAAACGGTCTTACTCCTTAGCTGGGATGATAGAATTCAATGGAAATAAATATGGTATTGAAGTACCTTCAGTTAAAACCTTTGATAAAAGCGGAGGCGTAGCTGCATTTTACGCGACTAAACGTCTAGCAGATGCAATAACTACGAAACAAATCAATTACGGAATTCTAATCGTACCTGAAGGGACTGGAGGAAATAAATATAAATCACTGTTAGAACAAAACGAGAATATTATGTTTAAATTTGAATTAAATGATGATTCTGCTAAATTTTTGATTCAGCAAGCTATTAAAATGCCATCAAAAGAAGGATTACTCATGTCTCAAGTGTTGTTTGGTGATCTTCCAGACTATATTCCACCTATTCCACCATCAGATGCAGCACAAGAACCTGAAGAAAGTGCAAATGAGGAAGAACAGGAAGAACAAACAAACACGGAATAGACCCATATTTTAATATATTTCTTTTTTTCATATTTTATTAAGGATATCTTTAAGTCTTTAATTAAAGGAATCGATTCATGGTGAATATTGAACTAAATGGGAAATGGTTCTTCTTTATAGATGAATCGGATAATGGAATAAAAAATGAATGGTATTCCCCTAAATGGTTTCAAAATAATAAGGATAATAAAGAAAATGGAGAGATCATACAAGTTCCATCCAATTTTAACATGTTGAAAGGTTTGGATAAATATAATGGAATTGTATGGTATTTCTTAGAACTCCCAAATATCCCTTATCGCCCTATGTCTCACGAGTATTCAATAGAATTTGATGGTTCAAATTATCTAACAGAAATTTGGATTAATGGTTATAAATTGGGTACTCATGAAGGAGGGAGTATACCATTTCGGTTTAAGTTTTCTCCTAGGATACTATCTTTAAGAACTACAAACAATTTAGCAGTTAGGATTAATCCCTCTCTTCAAAAAGACAGTTTGCCATCAAATCGATGCCAGTTATTTAATTGGGGGGGCATTTTTCGTGATGTTCGTATTATATTATTGGAAAAAACGCGAGTTTATAAAATCAAAGTAAATACAGAATTTAAAGATAAAAAATTAGATTCTGCCCTCATTAAATTGGAATATTCAATAAAAAATCCGCAAGAATATCTCGATAGATGTTATTTAGAGCAGATTGAACCTGAAATTGAATATGAAATTTATTACTTAGGTCATTTTTTTGCAGGAACGCCTCAATATAATAAGGTTTTAATTCAAACTGGAGCACAGTATATTAATCCTGAACCTTCGCCACCTCTAAAACATATATCTCATGAATTTACAGAAATTGAAAAATATTTTGCAGATATTTCCGATATTCAACAAATTCCAGAAGAAAATATTGATTCAGACCCAATTTTTACTCAATATTCTATAGAACAAAATGTAAATCTTGGTAATATTGAAGAGAAGTCAAACTTAAATCAATGTAAAGATAATGTTAATGAATTCAATAATATTATCAAACCAATGAAAAAAATTGTTGATCTTAACAATCTTTTTACAATTACCATTCAAAATCCTTCTTTATGGAGCCCAGAGTCTCCTGACTTGTATGAAATAATATTGCGATTAAATGGTATTGATGAAGACAAGCATATTCGATTTGGATTTCGGAAAATAGATATAAAATCAAACCATATATATCTAAATAATCGACCAATTTGTTTAAAAGGGATTTCCTTACGAGAAGAATCAATATCAGTCGGGCAAAATATATCAATTTCAGAGAGAAGAAAAGATATTATTGCTATTAAAACCATGGGATTTAATGCTATAAGGACAATCAGCCCACATGATGAAAACTTAATGAATATAGCAGATGAAGAAGGATTACTCATATATGAAGATATTCCAATATATTCTCTTTCAAATTTTAAAAACCAGAAAACTAATTTACTCGCTTCAAATTATATACAAACGCTTATAAGACGTGATTTTAATCATCCATCGGTAATAATATGGTCTATAGGAAGTGATCTTCCAGTAGAACGTTTAGAATGTAGAAGATTATTGAAGCGATTAGTAAGTTTTGCAAAAAAAATCGATTCTACACGACTAGTTACTTATGAAACAAATCGTTACTTAATAGATCCGTTGAGAAAACATACAAATTGCGATCTTAGCTGTGTTTCTCTTTCTTTAGGAAAAAATTATAAATTTATTTCAATATTCAATTTCATTTTAGATATGATCTATTACAGTAACCGTAATTTCCCACTGATAATTTCAAAATTTGGAGTTGAATCTAAGAAAGGAACAGAGAGATCTAAAAAACTTTATTCAGAAACATATCAAATGTTAATTATTTCATATATTATACGAATCTTAAATGCAAAACCCTATATCTCAGGATGGTTTCTTCACACTTATCGAGATTTTAGATCCCCATTTAAAGCAAATAAATATCAACAAGGATTTGATAGAAATGGCCTTAGTGAAGAGATAAAAAAGATCGATGATAAGAAATTAATAGGTCGATTAATGAATCAAACCGTTGATGCAAAAGACACTTCAAATCGATTTTCATTAGTATTAGCTAATTTCTTTTCATATTTACTTAAACCTTACGAATTATTTACTTCATTACTTAAATATTTCAGAAAGAAATATCTACTTAAGCCTACAGTCCCCCAATATTATTTAAAAAATCGTGAAAATTAATAAGAAAGAGTTTTATATACTGAAAGGATTTTAGAAATTGGATTAAGTGAAAACATGGATGGGAATAACCGACAAATTTAATGAATTAATTTCGAATCTTTTAAACTCATTAGAAGAAATCCAAGCTGCAGCAATTGTTGATAGAAATGGATTAATTATTTTCAGTAAAATTAAGGGTATGGATAAAGAAGATGATAAAATTGGAACGGTGACTGCAACCTTTGATTCTTTTATTGAAAGAATTAAGAAGGATTTCGGAGCCGCAACAAATTTTGTTAATGTTACCTTAGTTGATGAAAACAAGTACTTATTCGCCACAGCAGGTCTTGAAGCAATTCTCACTGTAATTGCAGATAAATTCATAAGTGACAACAGCCTAAAGGTGTTCGGCAGTCATGTTGCTAATAAAATAAAATTAATTCTCGAAGGAGAAGAACTGATAAACTTGGATATACCTCCAATTATTCCTATTTTATCAAATATGCGTGAAGGTAAATTACCAGAAGGCAATTTTTCTGTAAAAGTAATAGTTTTAGGTGCTCCAGGGGTTGGAAAAACATCCTTAATCCGTAGATTTGTCGATAATAAATTTGCTGAAAACGGTTATGTAAGCACCATTGGAGTAGATATATCACGAAAAGAAGTAATTATCAACAAGAATTGTATTATAAACGAATCTATTTGGGATATTGGCGGACAGGCTCAAGAAACGGCACCATACAGAAAAAGATTTTACCAAGGAGCCAATTTTGTATTTTTAGTGTTCGATATTACACGGAAAAGCACTTTTGCTAAAATCCAACGTTGGATAGAAGATCTGGATAATTCTAGTCAACAGCTTTCGTTTATACTAATTGCAAATAAAACTGATTTAGATAATTCTGAAGTAACTTTAGAGGAAATAAAGCAAAAAGCAGAAGAATTGTCTTGTCCATATTTACTTTGTTCAGCAAAAACGGGAAATAACGTAATAGGTGCTTTTAAGTATGCAGCTTTAAAATTTTTAGAACAGTATTAGATGATATAATTTAAAAATTAAGCGAGATAACAATTTCAATGGATATTTTTATAGATTACGAGACAATATGCATAAACTGTCAAGAAAGAGGCTACAGTTTTGGTTACGGTATAAAGACAATCGAATACAAAGGATTTAAGATTCTTGATTTGCCTCAACCTTATTTAAACGGTGCTAGTATATACTTTGAATATGAAAACAAACCCGTTCTGCTTAAAAGTACTGAAAATTCTTATCATTCTGAATCGGGTATTAAGGATTCCAAATTTGCAATGATCAATGCAAGATCAAGCATGAATAGTTCAGTATCAAGATTTACATATTCTTTTTCATTTCCTGAAAGCATACAAAAAGAGAAGGAAATTCAAAGAATTATTGAATACGTTGATGTTTATCGATTTAAATATAAGCCATATTTCTTCATATTTTATACATTTAGAAATTTGACTGATAAAACAATTAAGAATTTCAATTTCTATCAGTTTTATGATTTTGATATATATGGTCCAGAATCGTATTTAAATGACATAGCCAAATATAATTCTAAAGCAAACATTATTTACCAATATGATAATGAAAAGGGTTTAGAAAAAAGCATATTTGCAGGAATTGGTTCAAGTTATGATAAAAAACCCGATAATTTTGAATGTAATTCCCCACAAGACATTTTTATCTTTAAAAATAACCAACTTTCACTAAGAAATTATACAGAGAAAGGTCCTTCTGATTGTGCAGTGGCTTTACAATGGATTATACCTATTTTCAAGCATAGTGAATTAATAATTTTCCCAATAATGATAATTGTGGGAGTAGGAAAAGATAATTTCTTTGAAAACGTTAAAGATGCACGAAAAGATTTGGAAATGCACCGAAAATCTGTGCACAGATCGGTGGATGAAGTATCTCGCCAAAAAATTGATCCTAAACTTCAAACACTCAGTATGTCTAAAAAAAAATGGTGCTCGAAGTGAATTCTGACAAAATTTTAAAATAACCAAAAAGTAATCAAAATATGAAAGAAATAGATGAATTTGAAAATAAATTACTATTATTTGGTCTAAATCAAATTAAAATCAAGATCATTTATTTTCTTCAAGAAGAGAAATCTGCTATAGTAATCAGTAAAAATATAGGTAGATATCCAATTATAAATTTCTTCAGGATATTAAAAGAATTAAAATTCTTAGTAAATAAAGGTTGGATTAGATGTAGAGTAATTTCTTGTATTAAATATTATTCTATTGTTGATAAGAAAACTTTTCAAAATAAATTAGATTCTATTATTGCCAATTCAAGTGAAAAACTCGAGAAACAAAAAGAATCTTATTATTCGTTGTTGGATATTGTAAAAAGATTTGAAAAGCATAATAAAAAAGATAAGAAAGATGAAAAAGATATAAAACAAGAGTTCAAAACTCCTGAACATACACCCAAATTCATTAAGAATTTTTTAAATAAAATCTCGAGAAACCATACATTAACCCCTTTTAAATCAGAAATTAATATAATGGTCCAATTAAAAAGAGATGACCTTGCATTTGTTCTGAACTCATTAGAAATAGAAATGAAAAGTCAGAAAAAAACATTTTTTGGAGGGATCATATTCTGTTCTATTGAATCTAAGGATTATTCACAAAGTCTACTTGAAAAAATTCACACTTACAATTCAAACAATCTAAAATTTATGTATAAACTTGAATCAAAAAGATATATGGAAAATAAAAACCGTGGTCTTTCTGATTTCTCGTTCTTTGAACCAATTGTCAATATAGAAGAAAAGGAAATGCAAACAAATTTTTCTCTTAAAACTACTAATTTTTCATCAGAAGGGGTAGTGGAAACTGCTTTATACTCGAAAAACCCATTAATTATAGGATCTATATGGGGAGAAAATGATTATTTCTTTAATATCATCAAAAAAAATATTTCATTATAAATTGTATTATATTAGAATATTTTTTAGGAATCAAAGTATATATTATTATAATAATGGAAATTCATAAGAGAAAAATACAATCATTTGCTAAATATAGTTATGCAATAACTCTCCCTGTTCACTGGATTAAGAAGAATCATTTAATTCGAGGAAAATTATCATCCAAATCTAATCAAGATTTAGAGAACGGTCCTACGGTAAATATTTATGAAAATGCAGACGGTTCTCTATCAATATATCCCGAAAAAGTAAAAGAACAAGAGAAAAGAAGAGAGTTTACAATAGTATTAGATGATTATTTAAAGCAAAATCCAAATTTTATTAAAGATAAAGCCATTCAAATGATATTAATTAGTTATTATATGAATGGAGCTACAAAGTTAGAAATTTTAAGCCAAAAACAAATACCAAGGGTATTTATTGATCAAATAGAGGATATACTCGAAAGATTGCTATTAAATTGGAATTTAAACAGGGAATCAAATTATAAATTATATATTGAAAATGCGCTAACTGAAACACCTGAAAATATAATTGAAGAAAGAATCCCACAGTACCTAAAAGAATCTTTTAGTAAATTATTATGGATGATAGATGATATCCTTACTGCAATAAAGGAAAAAAAATACCAAAATCTTACTAATATAAAAGAACAAGATATGAAAATTGATAGATACTACTTTTTCATAGTAAGACAAATTCGAACAATCTTCGATAATGCACAAATTTCAAAACCTCTACATTTTAATCATAAAAAATTAGTTGACTTAAGGTTATTAGCCAAATTTATCGAAGATGTCGGGGATAATCTAAAAGATGTAGCTGAAATTATATATAATTTACATGAATTTATCCAAGACATTGAAATTAATGATTATCTGGTAAATTATTTCACTACTTTACAGGAAATTTACGATGAATTACTAAAACAACTTAAGAAAAATGTTGTAAAACGCGAATCTCCCGTAGGTATGAATCCAGAAATTATGAAAATAATTCAGGATTCAAGGAAAAAAGGAAATGTTTTAGAACAAGATTGGAAAGAAATAGCTTCAAAAGTTAAAATCCTCGGTGATGAATATTCTTTTATCGAATATTATGATGGAGCAAGACTTATTAATAACTTAGTTGAAATTTTCACAAAAATCTTCGATTTTACAAATCTTTTTTTCTAATAATATTTTTTTCACTGAGGGAGTTCAATTTTTGGGAAAATTTGGATCCAAAATGTTTGCATTAAACCTCTTAATAGTATAGTAATGGATTAAAGATAGCGGAAGTGCTAGTAAATTCCATCCGATGATGAGAACAATCCATAATACATCATCCAATCGGTTGAATAACGCAACAATTGTAATCGCAGTTATTTGAGAGGCACCTGCCATTAAAGACCATAATAATGGAAGAAAAGAAAAAGATTCTTTGAATAGTTGTTGCTTCTCATCCATAGTCATTTCTTGGTTATCAGAATTACGAATCATAAGATTCTCGATATTTGGAAACGGAGCCATTTTTTTGATAATTTTTTCGATAAATTTGAGTTTCACTTCCGATTCACTATCGAAGCCAAAGAAATTAACCAAACTATTATGTTTTGTTTTAGATGATAATTTTTCGCTCTGTTGTCCTGCTCTTAGGTGTTTAAAATATCGAGATTTAACACTATTATGGTAAAATAAACCGATAAAATTTGAAATAAGAGCCAATCCTAAATAAATGAATACAAGACTCGTTCCTAGTCGGAGATATTGCTCGATTGTTATTGCTACCATTACAATCAACACTCCCACTCCATCTCCTATAGCATCGAACATCGCGCCAAACTTAGAAAAATTATTCGTCATTCGGGCTAAGGCACCATCTACACAATCAAAATAATGTCGTAAAAAGAAGAAAAGTGTTCCTAAATACACCCGTCCTAATCCAAAGAAAATTGCAGATATTATTGAACACAGAAATGATATGAATGTTATAAAATTTGGTG
The DNA here is from genome assembly GCA_030612265.1 of Promethearchaeum sp. Classification (GTDB taxonomy): domain Archaea; phylum Asgardarchaeota; class Lokiarchaeia; order Sigyniarchaeales; family Promethearchaeaceae; genus Promethearchaeum. The sequence continues at coordinate 3,730 of JAUWOE010000015.1, read as the reverse complement.
TGAGTTTGAGTTTTGCTGAAAGATGTACCATGGGATATGAAAGAGGGCGATAAAGAATATTATTAATGATCTCCCCTTGTGGTTTAATTCCCTTCTTGAAATCTTGAACTAAAGTTTCTAATTTTGTATTCATTATTTTTCTTAAAATCGAATACCTAATTAAAATAACCAAATTTCTTTTTTACGATATTTTACTTTACTTCTTAATGAAGTTTTTAAAATTGATGGAAACTTTTGAAATTGGAGGATTACAATTAAGAAATAGAACTGTTATGCCCGCAATGCATCTAGGTGCAGCAGAAAATGGTTTTGTAACTGAGCAATTAATCGAATTTTATAGAGCACGCGCTGCCGCTAGAGTAGGATTAATAATAATTGGAGGCATAGGTGTTTCTAAACTGGGAACGGGCGGACCTACAATGATTTCGCTATACGATAATAAGTTTATTCCCGGAATGCGAAAATTGGTTGAATCAATCCACAATGAAGGTGCAAAAGTTATTGCACAACTATATCATGCAGGAGGTTATGCATTCAGCAAATTAATTGGAGAACAATCCATTTCATCGTCAGCAGTTTATTCTCGTTTTACTCATGAGACTCCTCGCGCTTTAAGTCTTTCAGAAATTCAAGATGTTCAAGATCGAATTGTTCAAGCCGCTATACGAGCTCAAGATGCAGGGTTTGACGGTATAGAAATCTTAAGTAGCGCTGGCTATTTAATAGATCAATTTTTAAGTCCCTTAAAAAATAAGCGAACAGATCGCTATGGCGGGCAAACTTTAGAAGAAAGAATGACATTTCCTTTAGAACTAATCCGTAAATTAAAAGAAAAAGTAGGAAATAAAATGATCATTGGTTGTCGTTTTTCGGGTGATGATTTTGTTCCGGGAAGTAATACATATAAGGAAAAAAAGAAGGTTGCTATTGCATATGAAAATGAGGGTATTCAGTATTTCAATGTTACAGGCGGATGGCATGAAACTCGTGTTCCGCAAATACCTATGGAAACTCCAAGAACAACATTTGCATATTTAGCAAAGGAAATTAAATCTGTTGTAAAAGCCCCAGTATTTGCGAGTAATAGAATTAATAAAGCAGAATTAGCAGAAAATTTATTACAAGATTTCTATTGTGATGCTGTATGTTTCGGTCGACCTTTAATTGCGGATCCTGATTTTGTGTTAAAAGTTGAACAGAATAAATTAGATGAAATTAGAACTTGTGTTGGGTGCAATCAAGGGTGTTTCGATTCGGTTTTTAAAATGCAATTAGTAAGATGCGCGATTAATCCGTTAGCTGGATATGAACTGAAATATAAAACACCAAAAAAAGCAGATTTTCAAAAAAAGGTTTTAATTGTTGGAGGAGGACCTGCAGGAATGGAAGCTGCTTTAACAGCAATAAAATTGGGGCATAAAGTGACTCTCTATGAAAGAGATAATGAGTTAGGGGGTCAAATTAAAGTAGGTCGCGTTCCACAGGGTCGGGAAGAATTAAATAATATTATTGATTTCTACCAAAATCAGTTTAAATTATCAGATATATCGTATAAAACAGGTATTACTGTTACTCCCGAACTTATATTAAAAGAAAATCCTGATGTTATCTTTTTTGCTACGGGAGTTCATTTTAAAATTCCAAAAATCGAAGGTATTGATGGTTCTCTTAATTGTAATATATGTTTTGCTGACGAAGCTTTAGCAGGGAATTGCTTAGTGGGTAAGAAGGTAGTTGTGATTGGGGCATCAGCAACAGGAGTCGAAACTGCATTATGGGCGGCAAAAAGAGGGGCAATGAATCCAGAGATCGCTCGATTCTTGGCTTTTTATAAGGGTTTAACAATCGAAAATGCAATGAAACGAACATTTCGAGGAGATCGAGAAGTCTATCTTTTAGAATATCTTCCGAAAATTGGAACCAGCATCGGAAAATCAACAAAATGGGTATTTTTGGATGAACTTAAGATGTTAAATGTGAATGTCATCACAAACATCCAAGTTACAAGGTTTGCGAATCGTACAGTTTATTTTAAAAGTCGATCTGAAGAATATAGTGATGAAGATATTGTTGAAAATGTAGATACTTTCATTTTAGCAACTGGGGTTAAATCCAACAGGAATCTTGCGGATTCTTTTAAAATTTTATTTCAACAAAAATCCAATGATAAAAAAATTCCCGAAATGAAATTTATTGGTGATTCTCGAAAAGTTGGAACAATATTAGAGGCAGTTAGAGATGGATTTAAAGCCGCTTTTCGATTGGGAAAAGTGCAATAAGATTTTTTAATTCTAAATTATTATAAAAAATAATGTCGAAATCATCTGTGAAACTTCTTTTTCGAGAAACTTTTCAAATTCTTGATGAAAGTGTAGTTTCATACCTTCATATTTCGCATTTATCTCAAAAAATTCAATCTTATATTCGAGAAATAGTTGGAACTACAGAAGTACTGTTAGGAAGGAATTCTATCCATGCTGTAATGCTTTTTGGATCAGCATCAAACTCACAAAATACGAAAATCTCTGACGTTGATTTAATGGTGCTTGTTAATGACTCTGTAAATGACCGAAGAATTAAAGAAACTAAACCGTTCCTGACCGGGATTGTAATAAAACATAGATATCGTAATTATAGTAATACTTGGCATGCAAGAATACTTCATATTATTGAAAAGAGCACGGGCATGTTCTGTAGTATCTTTTTGGCGAAAATTTCAAATTGGAATAGAAATAATTTTAGTAAAATTTTTTCAACTAATCCAGTTTTAACGTATTTATTAGCACCCCATAAAATAGTTCTTGATTCGATGAAACGGGGAACTACTGTCTTATATCAAGCTCAAAATGAAGATATTCACCTTCAACCGCTTGAAAAAACCTATTCAAAATCACAATTAATAAAATCTCTTATTCTAAACTTAATAATGAGTTTAGGAACTCTTTTCCTTTTACCCTTAAATAAAAAAAATTCTAAATATATGTTAGAAGCAATAAAATGGAGCATTAGAAGTTGTGATTTTTATGAGAATAAAGAAATCAACTCATTATCAAAAATTTTAAAAAAAATTCAAAAACATGGAATAGAAGTGGATTTCATTCAAAGATTTTTAGAATTACGAAAAACTCTTAAACGAGATCTTATATTTTGTTTAAAAGTCCCATTAAATATTATTAAAATTCATCTTATAGCTTTAAATTTATAAAAAAAAACATTTAGATTAGATCAGCTTTTTCTGAACATCAAACAAACTGGCGCTTATATAACTTAATTGAAAGCAATCCTGGCAGAAAATTGAAACTCTTGTAATTAATTGACCGTTTTTAAGTTTAAAGTTGCCTTCTTCTTGATCAAATTTTTTCATTATATTAAGCGATTTGCAATTTGGGCAATTCTTTAAATTTTTATATTCAACATATCTCATTTTAGGATCTAAAATATTCTGAACCTGATCCTTATCTTTATTATATTGGATGATTTTATCCAACTCTTGGAGTCCTTCATCCTTGCTGAAACTTAATTCTGGTTTATTTGTTTGAAGTTTACCTAACTCACGGATAATCATACCATCTTTAATAATTAATGTTCTATCTGCAATTTTTCTTAAGTTCGGATTATGAGTCACGATAATGATCGATTTTTCTGGATTATTTTTTATGAAATCTTTAAAAATATCCATAACATGGTCTGCACTAATAGAATCGATATTTCCTGAAGGTTCATCAGCTAG
>JAUWOE010000059.1 GCA_030612265.1 Promethearchaeum sp. | reverse complement strand
TCTTTATAAAATTCATAATCGGAGTCCCATTCTCTATGAGGGAGGTTATTTCTTGTTTCTCGTTGCCAGATCATCCCATGAACGTTGTCAACCCACTTGTAAAGGTTCAGTGGGTTATAAGTAGCGTAGATTTCTGGGTTGATGGAATCGTAAACCAGTTGTCGGCCTTTTTCGGTGAGATTTAGGGTGTTATCTTCTGGACCATCATCATCGTGTATGAAATAGGCGATAAGGATCGATTGAAGTGATAATCGAGATATTCCACCAAGAGAACGGATGATGCAGTTTTCAAAATATATTTGCGCTTCTTTATTGGCTTGGGGAATTGGGAGCTCGAGCCCCTCAAATGAGTCGATTGTGGTGTTATGGGCAGAAAGAAAAACAGATGGAATTCCGTGAAAATTATGTATGCGGCAATCGGAAAGGTTAATGTGGTCAAGTTTAGGCATTTCAGCATTTAGATCTTCAAAATTAGTTATAATCGAATTATTAATGTTGATATTTTTAAGGATTGGTATTCTTTCAGGTAAATCTTTGAATGAATGAAGATGATAAAGCGTTTTTTTACTATGAGGGGTTCCTCGCTTACCAATGAACCACATATCAATTCTTCTGGTGTTAGGTAATTGCCTGGGGATGTTTTTAAGATTTGGATCATCTACAACTTTAATGAATTGATTGTTTAAAGATAGAGGAGTGTAATTTCTGGTCAACATTTTTTCCACCAATATATATATAGAGAAAATACGGGTATTTAAGCTTTACTTTCGGCGACCTCTCCTATGTTTTTAGGGTATTAAATATATTGCTAATCTCGATCTCGGTCTAAAAATAATTCTACATTGTATTATTTAACTTAAAAATTAAGGTTTCATGAAAATAACAAATGCAATTCCAATTATTATCAACATAACACCAATCATTGATTTCCAAACAATTCGTTCTTTATTAAATATATAATCCAGAGGGATTGCAATTAAAGGCGCGGTTGTAGCAAAAAGGGACATAATTGTGGCTCCTACTGTTCGAGTGGCTTCGGTATAAAGGTATGCTCCAAGACTCGTCCCAATTACTGAACCTAAAATTAACCAAACCCATGCTCTCTTACTTTTATTTACTGAGATCTTTCCATCTGAATGTTTGACTATTCCCAAAAGAATTGCAAATGCAAAGGGAAATCGAACAACATTGGCTAAAATTGAACTCATCTCTTGCATTCCTGTAATATCTGTAATCTTATTCACTGAATAATCAATAATCACCAAACCAATTGCCCAACCTAAAGAAGCAATAAAAGCCAAAACAATTGCACGCCATGATTTCTTTTTATGTTCTTTTTCAATTCTTTCTTCAGTTTCTAAATCATCGTTTATATTTTTAGCTTTTTTTATTCCATAATTAATTAAAATAACACCTATGCTAATGAAAATAAAAGAAATAATAATTATATAACTAAATGATTCATCTAAAAAGATTATCGCGAGAATGTATGTAAATAATGGGAATGTTAAGGAAATCGCTATTGTTTGAGTGACTCCTAACTCTTTTTGAGCTGTAAAATATGCCGTATCACCAATTACTTGCCCGAATATAAATGATAATATCAACCATATCCATAACATTATTGGGAATTGGAAAATTAAAATAAAAACTCCAAAAATTGCTGCAATAATCCAAAAAGTTATGAAACCGATCAATGTACGAACACTATTGATGTATGCAGGTGAAACATCATTTTCAACCTTGCGAAATATTACGTTAGAACTCACAAATGCAAAAACTGCTAAAAAAGCCATTATCCATCCTTGCATATCTCTTTGAACCTTTCTCTAAAAAAAAGGATTCTTATTCTTCATATTAATTTCTACCATCCATACAAATCTCTTTGAACTTTTCTCTTAAAAAAAGAGTCTATACATTGAAATTCTATCTATAGAAATGATGTTCTACATATAGAAATGAAGATTTAAGTTCTTTAGGCAATAAATACAACGTATTATGTCCAAATAAAGATCATTCTGTAAAATCTGATATTTCCTATAAAAATGAGATGAAAATCTTTTTTATACTCAAAAAATTTGTAGAAATTGGATAACATACAAACTTGGTTCAATTAAAATGTCAGAAAATACTCGCGCTTCTTTGGTAAAAAAGAAAATGGGCTTCAATCAAATGAGAAATACCATTTACTGGTTACAAAGAGTAATGAAGCAATATAATCTACCAGAAAACCATGTTGAACAAAGATTAATTAGCATGGGAAGAAATATCGGCGCCTCTTTTAGTAGAGAGTATATTCCAAATTCAACGAATCAAAGTGATTTGATTAAAGAACTCTATAAAATAACAGTCAGAAGTAAAGTAAAAATTGAACAAGATTTTGAGATTTTTACTATCACAGATAATAATAGTGCATTATGCAAATACCAATACAAAGATATTCAAACACCTGGATGTAATGTAGTTATTGGGATGATTAGTGAAATTTTGGAAAGAAATGGGATTAAAGTAAAAGAAATGGAAATCCTTAATTGTAAGTCACATGGAGATTCCTACTGTAAACATTCATATAAGTTAGGAGTGAAGGAAACCAAATGAGCAGTACTTTTAAATGGCTTGTGTTTAAAGCGGCATCAGCTGTTGCTCGTAATACTTCTTCTTTATTTTACCAATTAATATATCGTGAAATATATCGTGAAATTCTCCTTTTAACTGACGATTATCGTAAAACAATGGAAATAGCTTATTTTATTGGATATAAAGCGGCAAAAGAGAGTGCATTAAGACAAATTCCTGTTTTCCGTTTATTTCCTTCTAACGCTACTAAATTATTGGATTATTTTCCCTTAATTTGGCAGATTAATTTTGGAGTATCACTAAATGATTATACAAGAGAATGGGATTATACAGATCCTAATAAACCAGCACATTATTACATTATAAAGGATAATCCGTTAATTTATGAAATGGGTTCCGAATCACCTAGAGATCCCGATAGAGATAATTTAATTTGGAGTGAATTAACAGATGGAACAAATAATTATGGCGCAATAATGGCTGGTCTTTTAACTTCAGTCATGAGTTTTATACTAAAAATAAAAGGTTCTGATAAAAGGATAATAATGACAAATCCTGAAAGTATTATTCAGGGAGGAAATTCATATACTCTAAAATTTGAAATAATTCCAAAGGAAGAATTTCCTTTTCCAGAAGAAGAAGATCATTCTTCTGATGAATTATTTGATAATATTGATCTCGGAATAGAAATGGACGAAAAAGATAAAAAAACCGATTTTTGGAAAAAAATTACTGATTATATTACAATTGAACAACTAGATGATATCTTTAGTAGTGATACAGGGCTTTTGCGTACAATTTTAAGCAAGGGAATTGAAAAAGCGACCCATATGCCTGCGCTTGATTTTATGGATCATTTTACAAATGATGAGGAAAAAGTAATTCAGATTATCGGTTTTATTGGAATTCATCTTGCAAATGAGTACGGACAATTTCTTGATAAATTAATGGAAAAAGAAAACACATCAAAAGTTATCGGTCATTTATTCTTATTTATTAAGGATAATATAGAAAAATTTGTCCCAGTTTCAATTATTGGAGAAATTAAGAATTATTTTGTTGAAGTATTTGAAGAAATGGCTCCTGATGTTTTTGTGGATAATTTACGGAGTATTCCTTCAGAAGATGTTGTTCATTTAATTCTTCAAGGGATGCAAAAAGCTTTAATTGATATTGGAGTTGATTTCTCTTCTTTAAAGGGATCTATAGTGGAAGAATTTAAAAAAATCGAAGAAGAGACAAATGGTCAAGGTTTAATTGAATTTAATTCTGAGAAAGAGACGAAAGAGAAAAAAAATATATTAACCGAGCAATTATTGAAGGAATTTATGATAGTTTCAACCGCATTAATTACTCTCCCTTCACAGATTGCAATAGTTGTTTTATATAATACAATTTCTGGTTCATCAGAAATAATTTCAAATCTTTTCAACAGTTTAAAGGATTCGATTCAAAAAATCGTGGATCTTGTCGAAGAGCTAAAAGAATAGTTCAATAACAATATTTAATCATTTTTTCACCTAAATTTCCGTTCCACAACATTTAAAGTAATCCGAACTTTTATTTTCATAATATGTCTTCTGCTGAAAATCGTGAATTGGCTGAGAAAATTAGGGTAAACAGGCAATTGCCATATACAATAACAATAGAAAAACGTGAAGGGGATAAAATTATCACTCACAATATTTGGGGTAATACAGTTATTTACAAGGAATTAAAAGATGGAACCTTTGAGATGTTAGAATACACAGATTAAATTTATTTTTTATGATTTGATAAAATCCAGTGCTTTTTTTATTTTTTCTAAGTCTCGTTTATTAATTTCTGGGATTTTCTCTTCAATTGTATTAATATTTTCAACCGAGATCCTTCTAAATTTATGTAATATTAATCCAAAAATAAAAATAAATCCAATTGGTAAAAGAAATAGTATAAAATATGAAAAACCAGTGATATGAATAAAATCTGGATAATCTGTTAAATAGTTTGGTAGAAAAAGTTTTATTTTCCAAATACTCCCATGTGAGTAGTTGATAACTAGAGAATCGACTAAATATAAGGTAATGAGTAAAACCGTTGTAATTGTCAAATATATTTGAATTTTAACTAATTTTTTATTGTCAATTCCAAAAATTCTTTTAAATATCTTATATCTATAATTTGTATTATCCTTATCCCTAATAACTAAATTCATGCGCGAATTTATTAGAATCAACGATGATAATAAAAACCAAGTGATTGAAAATATCAAAACAAGTAGAATTGTATACCAAATACCATAATCCTGCATTAAATGTGGATTCTCCTTCGAATCCAAGCCAAATAATCCAATTATTAATATTTGAATGAAAGAAGAACCAAATAATAATTGTGCTGGATGTGAATCATTTCCAAATAAGTGAAATTTTAAACTATAATTAGATGTTTTCATCTGATAATGTTGTAATTCATTGTAAACTAAGAAAAAGAACAGTCCTATAATTGAAAATAGTGGATACAGAAACAAAAAAACAGAGTTCCAATTTTGAATGTAGACAATTAGTAGTTCTATTAATAAAGTGAAGAAAACAATTAGCACCCATTTATTTATTAAAATTTTAGAAATCGGTTTATTATTTCCTAATTCATCCATCATAACTTCATTGTAACCGATTTAAAATAAATTTTTTCAATCTTTTTTATTCTAATTATTCTAATATCTATTAAGCTATTAAGGAGTTAATCCAAATATAAAAGAAAATTAGAATAATCCTTAAGATCGGTTTTAATTAAATTGTGATTTTTCATGGCTATTATAGGATATAATGATTATTTCCCGTATTTAACTTATCGCCCCTCCCAAGAGAAGGTAATTCAAGAAATTTCAGAGGCTATTGCTCTTGGTAAAAACTCAATTTTAATTGCTACAAACGGGACTGGAAAAACTATTATGGCTCTTTCTGCAGCTTTACCTATAGTAATGAACAATCCTAAAAGAAAGATCTTGTTTTGCTCAAGAACCTTTACCCAAAATGCCCGTGTAATAGAAGAATCAAAAGAAATAATTAAAATGTTATCAGAAAAAGATAATAACCTATCTTTTGGTGCTTTGAGCCTACGTGGTAGAAATGAAATGTGCATTCATAAAACCATAACTAGATTAAAATTACCTCCTAGGGAATCTATGAACGTCTGTGCAACCTTGCGAAAAAATAAGAGATGCAAATTCTTTATAAATCTTTTCAAAAAGAAAAGAAACAAGGAATTTGAAGATTATTTGGAACTTCTTGCAGAGAGTCCTTTAGAATCACAAGAAATAATGGATCTTGCTGAAAAGGATGATTTATGTCCATACTTCTTAACTAAAATATTACTTGCGCATGAAAAAATCGTTGTTTGTAATTATCAATGGATTTTTGAACCCAATATTAGAAAAAACTTCATGGAAGCGCTGGGAATTACATTATCTGATTGTGTTATAATTATGGATGAATGCCATAATCTTCCCGAAATTGCCACCGGAATTAATTCATTTCGATTAACTCCTTTTACTATTTCACAAGGTTTAAAAGATTTAGAGATATTTAGAGCAACACATGAATTGGTTAATTTTTTAGAGGTTTTATCAAAAATTCTAAAGAAAATTAAGAAATATCAAAATTTTGATGAGGTAAAACTGAAAAAGCATCAATTTCTTAATGAAATTTTAAATAAAAACAAATTTGGCTCATTGAATGATTTAAAGAAATTACTTTCTGATTTGAACGAATATGGTGAAGCAATCCAGTCCGAAAAAATCGAAAGAAATATGCAATTAAGAGATCACATTTTCCCAATCGTCAATTTCTTTAATCAATATATTGATCATATTAATGATGAAGCATACTTTCCTTGTTTAACAATGAAAGAAAGCCCTAAGGGAAAATCTATTGCAGTAGAAGTAAAATGTTTCGCGCCACGACTAATTACTGATCCTGTCTTTAAAGAAAGTCTTGCAACATTATCATTATCTGGAACTTTACATCCATTTACATATACTCAGCTATTAGGGCTTAATGAGTCAGGAAAAAAATTAAAAATTATCAAAATGAAACCTCCCTTTCCAAAGAAGAATGCAAAAGTACTTTTAACACGGGACCTTAATACTCGCGGAAATAATCGAACAGCAGAAATGTATCGAGATATTCTAATTGCATTAAAACCAATCTTAATGAACACTCCTAAAAATATAGGTGTTTTTTGTGCATCTTATGAAGTTTTAAATGGATTACTGGATAACGGTTTTAAACGCCTAGCTAAAATGTGTGATAAAAAAGTATATAATGAAGATATTGGATTAAGTGCTAAAGATAATGATTTAATTATTGAGAATTTTAAATTTCAGAGTACTTTAGAATCAGGTAATGGCGCAGTTCTCTTAGGCGTCTGTGGTGGAAGGAACAGTGAGGGAGAAGATTTTCCAGGAGATAATATGAATGCCGTTGTTATAGTTGGTATTCCATTTCAACGCCCATCTCCCAGTGGTAATGCAAAGAATGATTATTATGAAAAGTTATTTCCAGGTAAAGGGCGCTTATTTGGGTATACAATTCCTGCTTTGCAACGTGCTAATCAAGCTTGTGGTAGACCAATAAGGAAAATGAATGATAAAGGATTAATTGTATTAATGGATAATAGGTTCTGGCAATACAGCACATATTTATCAGATTGGATCCAAAAATCCATTAAAAAAATTCCAAATAGCTCGGCTGTTATTAATGGGGAAGTTCAAAGCTTTTTCTTAACAGATTAACCTAACTCGAAAATGCAATATACATTGGTATATAATGTAAAACTGCCCCGATTAATATCCATATGTGGAAAATTTCATGGAAACCGAATTTTCCTGGAAGTGGATTGGGTTTCTTAAGTTTATATATAATAGCACCTATTGTATAACTTAATCCGCCTGCAATTAATAAAATAATTGAAATGATAGGCATTACTTTTATTAATTGATAAATAGGGATAATTGCTACCCACCCTTGTACTAAGTAAATTGTAATAGTTACCCATCTGGGAGTATTTAATACTATAAGTTTTAATACAACCCCAGAGATAACCAAAATCCATTGTAGAAGTAGAATGCTCCATCGCCAGATACCTTCTAAAAATAGAAAACAAATAGGTGTATAGGTACCAGCTATCATAATAAATATCGCGATATGATCCAGCTTACGCCAAATTGATTCTTCATTCTCTTCTTTCTTGCGTGCATGATAAATAGCTGAACTGATGAATAAGAAGAATGTTGAAAATCCATAAATAATTGCAATAATAATATTAACAGTATTTCCAATTGACTTAATTGATAAGACAATTGTGCCTAAGATTGCTAAAATTGCACCAAAAAGGTGAGATATGCTTGAGAATTTTTCTTTTTGATTAATCTTGAATGAATTTGTCTTATTTTTCTTATTTTTCTTAGTCAGATCATTTTGATGGGATTTTAAACTATTTTGCAAAATTCAATACTCTCCGTTTATTTTAAACCTAAATCTCTTGGAATAGTTGTTTTAACTTCTATGTAGATTTAACAATAAATAACATATAAACTTTTCAAATCCCTTTTTTAGAAAAAATAAAAAATCTTTCGCTGATGATAATATATATACATAATGTCCGATTCCAACAATTCACATAAAAATATTTGGGTATTCTGTTTTGAATACGCTGGTGTTGCAAAATTCGGTGGGCTTGGTGAGGTATCTGCTAATCAAAGTCGTAATCTTGTTAATGATCCTGGCATAGGTTTGCAGATTTTTATGCCTTCTCATGGTCGACACCGTGAATTACGAAGCAAATTAAATTTAAAACCAATGGTAAAACCAGACAGTACCAAACTAATACTAAAAGGTCATTTTGATCCATCATATTTCGGTAATATCCAAGATCACTCCTTGTCGTTTGCAAAATTTCAATCTTATACAGATTTGGGATATTTTGAAGTTGAAATCTGGCAAGGGGTGCTCGATGATGTTCCAATCAACCTCCTCGTTGGGATCAACCCCATTTCTGCAAATTTATTAAATGACCATGAGATTTACGGTTACTCCACTTTAAACGGAAAAATGGGTTTATACTCTCATGTAATGCGCGAATATATACGGTATTGCATATATGAACTACCTGAATTAATTCCTGATATAATTCACATCCATGATCACCATCCTGTTGCGGCACTTTTGGGTTGCCGACAAGAATTAAATAAAGTGGAGAAAGATATACGTTCAGTTATCACGATGCATCTATTAACATGGCCCAGAAGGAAGTTATCCTTTTTCTGGAAATGTGGTATTAATAATGAACCGATGTTGGTTCAGATTGGGACACATAGGATCTGGAGGAATATGCGAGAAATATATGATATGTGTCAAGATAGTGAGGAGATTGCACCTACATTAGAAAAAATTGGGTGTGCAGTTGCAGACAGAGTCATTGCTGTGAGTGAAAACTTCTTAAATTCAGATATAATTCCTAATTGTGGTGGAGATATTATAAGATGGAAGAGCGATTTTACTTGGAATGGCTGTGATTGGGATTACCATAAAAATCTAAAAGATACTTGGGCTAAATATTCCGAATTTTTGCCTGTAAAGTCTATCGAGGATGTTAAATCTTGGGATTTTCGTAAATATCTATTAGAAAATAGCATGGGAAAACTCCCGAAAAATGAACCATACCTTAAGAGCTTTGAAGTAAAAATGGTGATTTCAAAAGAATTTAAAGATTATCCCTATAGATCTGATTGCTCTGTTGAACCATTTAAGTCGGACGGGCCTTTGGTTTTAATTACTGGTAGAGTATCACCTCAGAAGGGAATAGAAAATATTTTATCTGCTTTACCTTACGTTATATCCAAAATTCCGAATGTTAAATTTCTGTTTTTAATGGTGCCCACTACCTATGCACTAACCGATTTACAGAATTATATGAAAGCGGCGAGAAAATATCCGGATAATGTAAGATTTATTTTTGGTATTGCAGGCAGCATTTATATATTGGCCCATCTCTCTTCTGATGTTTACTGTTGCCCAAGTAGATGGGAACCCTTTGGTATTGTTGCTCTTGAGGCAATGGCTTCAAAAATACCCGTTGTGGCAACATATGTAGGTGGATTGATGGAATCGATGCTACATCTGGAAGATTATCCCAATGATGGAACTGGTTTATTATGTCCTAATGAAGATGTAGATGCATTAAAATTTGCATTGGTTTCCTTAATTACCACTATGCAAATAGCAGAAGATAAAAAAAGAAATCCCAAGTTAACAATAAAAGATTTCCAAACGAAACTGGGTAATATTTCCCATCCAATACTCCGCTCACAAGTTGAAACTGACCTACTATACGGGGAAAAATTACGAGATAATGCTTTAAATCGGGTTGAACGCAATTTTCGATGGGAAACTGTATCTCAAAAATTAAAAAAAATTTACCTTAGCCTTTATTACTAAAAGAATTAATATTTTAATAAGTGATATTTCATGACAGAAAAAAATGAACAGATAGATGAAGATATTAAATGTTTGGCAAAATTTGAAGGAAAAAATTCACGGGTTGTAATAACTGATTTTGATTGTGCCCTATTTAAAGCCCATGACAACCCTCCCCTTTTTATTATCGGATTTACTGGTGTTGGATTGGTTGGAACAATAGTTTCTAACGAATTAATTGAACAGCTAAAAATGAAGCAAATTGGATATGTGTTAAGTGAAGATCTTCCCCCAATAACACTTTTCTATGAAGGAATTTTGCAACATCCATTCAGAATATACTATTCCAAAGAATACAATATTATTGTTTCAATCTGTGAAGTACCTTTTAATCCTGGATCATATATCGATTTATCTCGAACCTTGATGGATTGGGCTCTTCATCACAAAATTCAAGATGTTATTTGTCTTCAAGGCATGGCAGATGAATCTTACCAACTTTCAGATAAAAAACCGCCTGTTTATGCTGCTGCAGAAAAAGAAATCTTGGATAAAATTCTGACACAAGGAGTAATTCGCCCACCAAGTGGGGTACTGCTTGGGGCTGAGGCTGCGATGTTAAATGAATGTCTGAACAATCAGCTTAATGGTGCTGTGTTTTTAACTCCTGCTAATCCTAAATATCCCAATCCTGAGGGTGCTGCATTAATTTTGAATAAAATTTCAGAAATATATAAATTTCCTATAAAATTAGATACTTTGCTCAAGCAAAGTGATGAAATAAAACAGAAACTCTCGGAACTTTTACAACGCACAACTGAAATGCATTCACAAGGACCTTTAAAACCATTTCGGGATTTATATTCATAATTTACTAATCTTTTTTATTATATTTTTTTTGAAGTTCTTTAATTTACGATTTTTTGCTATATTTTGAAGAAGGTCATTTCTTCTACTAACCCCCTCGCCATTTTCATCTTAAACATGGTTTTCACATATGTAAAAGGAAAGACCCTTACACACGTGTATTTTAGGAGTTAAAGAAATATATGCCGAAAAAATGGGTCTCTTGGGAATTAAGTGGATTTAAATGCTTATTTTTATTGTACACTCTGAATGAAATGTGGAATACATTCAAGAGCAAAATGGCGAATATCGCATTAAAATTCATTTCGGTAGAAGAAAAATTAACGTATATGTTCCTAGAATCGTTCCCGAAACATGTCCACCCCATCGTGATTCTCCCCGCGGTAAATACATGTATGAATTTCATTGTAAAGAAAATGGAAAAGAAGAGTATCCACGGATTGATTCACAACGGACAAATAAACGGAATTAACGTCTCGGTTATTCAAACTCAGATGGGAAGTCCAAGCACCGCGATGATTATGGAAGTCTTAAATTTCTGTGAATGTAAAACCGTTATTCGCATGGATTATTGCGGAGGACTGAAAACAACCTTTGTGGGGAATAATGTAGTTGAAACCCAATTGGATATCGGCAGTGTTGTGGTACCGAAACAGGTGTTTCTAACCGATGGTACATCGATGCAGTATTTACAGCAATATGGGGCTGTGTTACGAGAAAACTCACTATTTCATGATCACCCGATTAAGAATGCCGCATCATGGAAATATCCAAATTTAAATGGAAAATATTGGTCAGTCGAGTGTGATCCGCCCATTTATGATATTTTTACAAGCCTCAATGGGTATAAATTCAATCAAAATAACCCAGATCTATTATGGGCAACGGATTCTTTATTTTGTGAACCAAAGGAAGCAATGGATGTGTGGAAATCATACGGCTGCAATTCAGTCGATATGGAAAGTAGCGCGGTTTATTTATTGGGTGCGATATTTAAAATTCCTGTGATTTCTGTATTGGGTGTATCCGATCTGTCAGATTCTGAGGAATATAATTTATTCAAAGTTAATAAAATCCATCCGGGGGTATTACAGTCTCTTTCAGTTATCTACAATTTTTTATACGATAGTCTACCGAAAATTCAAAGGTTGGGAGACACCCTTAGTAAACAGAAATGAATGCTTATGGCCTCGTAGATAATATAATTAAAGAGTCTGTTTTAAAAAATTTTACAAATCTAAATTTTCGGATTCTCTCAAAATTTCAATAAAGCGAAAAAATTTAATAAAATGGAAAATTGGTATTCTTAAGGTTTAATCATGTCAGATATCGTTATTGGTTTAAAAGGTTCCATTGTAAATTATCGAATGTCGAAGAAAATTATTCATCCCCGATTTTCAATTTTAGTTTTCCCGGGTATAGAGACTCGAACAGATGCTGGAAAAAAGTTACTAGGACACACAGTAAATTGGACAACTTCATCTGGAAAAGTAATGAAAGGAAAAATCACCCGTGTACATGGAAATAATGGTGCTGTCTGTGCGCATTTTAAAGATGGGGGATTGCCTGGACAAGCCTTCGGATCAAAAGTCACCATAGTTAAATAAAACTAGATATAATTTTATTCTCTATTTCTTTTATTAATTTAATTTTTACAATTCTTTTTGTCTTTTTAGGGATAGGGATTTTCAATTTCTATTAAGAGATTTAATACGATATAGGTTCGACATTTTCTATTCGAATGAAATGATCTGTATTTTTAGTTAGAATTTTTTTAATTCCATTAGAAATCGCGATTCCAGCAATTAATCCGTCTCTAAATTCAATTTTTTGACCTTTTCTAATCAAAATTCCTAATATTTTTGCAGATTCTATTGCTGCCCCTCTATTAAATGACAAAATTTGAAATTTAGACAATAATTCTTCTAAATTTTTTTTTCTTGTATCCAGGAGAGAAGGTGTTTTTTCTAAGATTCTATTTGCATAAAGACCCAAATAAGTCTCAAATACATTAATTTCAGTTGTATACAGTGTTTCAGATGAATTTTTCAGAAGAAACTGTTTTACATCATCCTTCTTTCTAAGGGCATCAATTAGGAATGTAGTGTCAACTAAAATTATTTTCAATCACCGTATTCTACTTTAAAATTTTTTTGAAACTTTTGGATGGTGCTATAATATTCATTAAATTCGGATTTATTCATATCTCCCCATCCTTTAGAATGATCAAACCATTGAATTAAGTTTTCTGCTGTGAAATTCAAGCATAATCGCTCAATTGTATCTCCAAAACTCTCAGATGGCAATTTCATTTTCTTGAGAAGCATATATACTTTTTCAGTTACTGAGATTGTTTTTGATGCCATAATGAAATAACATCTACATATGTATATATAAATTTCGAAAATAATAATATTATTTGTATAAAATAAAAAAAATCAAGAATTTAGGTATTAAAGCTTCTTCTTAATAAATTAATAGACGCATGTGGTAACATTTTATACCTTAATTTCTTGGGCATACAATGTTCTAACTGAATTATCAATCAGATAAACTCCAGCATTTAATTGACTGAGAGTTGCTGTATCCATTTTACTATACCAAATAACTGAAATGTCATATGTTCCAGCAGGTAAAATTCCCGTTTCGAAGGAAATATGCAAATATATGAAATTTTCCGATTGTCCGTTAATTGGTTCCCCATGATATTCAAAAATCTTAACTGTTTCTTGTTTTATTCCTTCAATTTGCAAAATTATATTATAAAAGGCACCACCATCAAAATTATCAACTAACATAAGTTCTAATTGTGCATCAAAGGAAACTGATAGTTTTGTATTTCCTTGTGTTGTAATGTTCATTTCTGTATCTGGCATCACATTTGGTGTTAAATCATAGTCCCTAATATAAGCAGTGCTATTAATTTCCTTATATTTCGATTGAACTACAACTTCATTATTCAGTATCTCATCTCTTAAATCATCTAGATCATCTTCTGTTACCATATCTGACAAATCTGGATATAATAATGGAAGACCGAAATACATACCTGTTCCAGATATAATTAATGTAATGAAAACGCTTGCAAATATTATTCCAACAGAATTCGATTTTTTTGCCATTTTTTTACACCTTATCAATAAAATACTTAATGAAAAGATATAAATATTTGTACAATATGGTTAAAACCATTTATTTCTCCCTTTCTTTGGAATAATGTTCTTAGTAATGTTATCTACGTATTATTAAAATGATAACGCCCATTTTATTTTTCAAAGAACCAAAGTAATTTAGAAAACTATAGTAGGGTAAAAATTTTGCCGATTTATCAGAATGAGTCTTGTCCTATTTGCGGAAAAAATCCTAATCTTACCTACATTTGTGAAGATTGTCACGAGATATTTTGCGAAGATTGCGTAGATCTTCATGGTGAAGATAATTTAGTATGTATGCAATGTGGAGACGCAGATATTCATTCCGATAAACATGGTCGTCCTTTTTGTAGAAAATGTGGTAGTCATGATATGCGAAATATAAAAAAATTAAACCCTACATGCAGAATTTGTGAAAGTGAAAATGTTGTTTCAATTGAAGATAAACAGAAGCAACTAATAGAAGAATTTAAGACAATAATCAAAGATACGAGAGCTTTCATCAGACCCCTTGAAGAAATGGTTAAAAGATTAACACAATATCGTCATAATTTATATCAATTAAGAAATGAATATCCTCCATGTTTTCATTATCCAACATTGGAAGATGAAGCTATTCTTTACTTTAAAACATTTGATAAAGTTAAAAGCACGTTATATGAACATGTAAATAGATTTTTCCAAGAGATTCAGTATAACATTAATTATGTCGCTGAAATTCAGGTGACCCACCCAAGTAATTTACCGTATATAAGTGAAATTTTGAAGCATTTTGAAAGAGAAAGAAAGAAGGTCACCAATCTTTCCATAAACAACATGGAATTAATTGATAAAAGAATTACTCCAGAGGAAGAAAAAGTTGAATTTATGGAAACAATGCAAGGAATTTTCACTTCATTTATTGGAAAATTACAACTGGAAAGCGATGAAAAAATCGTTTTTGCTTTAAAATGTAAACTTTCCGCAGGAACCAGCAAAAAAAAGGATTATAGTAATAAAAACGGTACAATTTTAATTACCAGTGAGAGGTTATACTTCTATCATGAACAAGGAGTCTTCCAAAAACGAACCGTTCAGCTATTTTCAGTCAAACTTTCTGATTTACAGCAAGCAGGAGTAAAAGGGAGACTAAAAAAGAAAGTATCCCTTGAATTTCTAAATTCAATGTATAAGTTTACTATATCTAAAGATAATCGCGAGGAATTAATTCATTGGATTGAGAAAGCTAGAAAATTCAAAGCAAATAATAAGAGTTCCGAAATTAGTTTAAAACAACTCACAAAATATAAGTTAAACACCAAAATATTTAGAGAAGATTTAGAAAATACTATTTACGAATTAATCGGTTATCATGGTTCTTATGTGGATAATCCAATTTCCAATCCCAATAATCAAACAATTCACTCTTTAATGTATCGAAGACAAGGGTTACAAGATCCTAGATCAATTCCTCATCCAAATTCAAATCAAGATTCACGCTTTAGACCCATGAACTTTCAAAATCTATCTCAAAAACAAGAACCAATTATCGATCAAAATAGGTATGGACCAAATTCTAAAAGATACGAAGATCATACAAAGAATTTAATGACTCCTGCAGGTCATTATGGGTATCCACATGATCATTCTACTTCCTTCAAATCTCCAAATACAGATCAAAATAGGGTCGATCCTAGAAGATATTCCAATTCGTTCCAATCTAATGAATTTGCTTCTCAAAATATACCAACAGGGCTTGAATCTCAAAATAATTTTGGACAAGATCCGATGGATAATTCCTATTCACAAAATTTCAACAATAACATAGATGAACATCGATTAAATAATCAATCATCGCCAAATTCCGCTTATCCTCCAAATATGAAAAATTTTTATTCAAATCATAATGAGGAAATGAATTTAAAGAGCCAAATTGATAAATTACGCCAAGAAGATTATGCTTTAACCCAAACAATTTCAATGCTTGAGCAGAAATCCGATAAGGGTATGATAAACAACATCGAATTCGTGAAATCTTATAAGCAAATGCAACGCGAGAAATATATTATTCAAAATAAAATTAACCAAATCAAGGATCGAATTAACGAAAAATACAATTTGAGAAATAATTAATTTTGGTTATTTAAATTGAATATCACAGGGATAAAATAATATTATTTTGTGCATTTAGCATATCCTTGAATATTAAATCCATCGCTTGCAGAATATCAGTAGATGTAGAGGGGATACTGCGCTTTGCATTGACACTTGCTAAAAGTATTTCTGAAAGTCCACGAATGATCATATCAGGAGAGTACCAAGGACGTTTCGAAGCCCACCATTGTTGACATGAATGGATTCCGCGATCCAAGAAATTTCTGGCATTATCATATAGGTTTTTTTGATCATTATCCATGCCATTATGATATTTTTGAGCCAAATGTACCGTTGTTAGAGCATACATTATCATTCGGTGCTGTTCAAGATGTAATGGATTATTTGGGTCGAACCATAATGGAAACGGAACTTTTCGATCGAGATCATAGGGCATTGTGCTCCAACTGGATGCTTTTGGAATTTGTTTTGAGCCCTTTGGGAATTTTTCAATGATTTCTGAAACTGTGCACATTTTTATATCATGTCTATTTGGAAGCGCCTTAAATAAGGGAATGAGAAAATTCTTGATTGCGTGTTTTACATGGTGCCCGAAGGTTTCACCGTCCATAGCCAAAATTACGTAATAATCATGATCTTGGTTTTTATATTTTAATCTGTTGGCAAACGCATCAACTGTGTTTATTTTATCGAATGCACAATCAATTGAAATCATATCATCTCTGAAAACCAAACTTAAACCATTTTTTTCATGCTGAGAAATAAATGTGCTTGGAAATTCCGGTAATGAATTTGCAATTCCTGAGCTAATCACCCAATCAAAACCGAGTTTTTTTATAACCGGGAATATTTCCTCGCTAATTGCCATTTCTGGTGGAAAAAAACCCTTTGGATTATATATTTTTCCAAAATACTTGCGGTTTGTTTTTGCATTAAGTTCTATTTGCCTTCGCACTTCAGGTTCAGGGATTAATGGTAAGATAGGATGAAATTTTCCAGAGCCTGTGAAATCAATTTGACCTCGAGATGCTAAAGTCGAAATCCCTTCGATAATGTCATTGTATCCATAATCATCAAGCTGTTCTGTTAAAGTTGCGTTAATATTTAGAGTGATTTTTGCTTCCGGATGATCCCGTAAAGCATCTAAAATCGGTCTATACGATTCGTTAACTATTTTTTTGATAACCGGCGCGATTTGAACTGGTGGTTGATAAATATGGAATAGAAATGCAAAATGAACGACCATAATATATATTATTGTAATTATTATTTATAAATGAAAAATAAGGTTGAAAATTAAAATTTATATCCACAAGAATAACAAAATTCAACATTCAGATCATCATGCTCTTTGCCACAAAATGGGCATCTCTTTTTAGGAACTTGAGGTTTGGCCTTTTTTTTGATAATTTTGCTCCGAATCGGTTTTTCTGATAC
>JAUWOE010000062.1 GCA_030612265.1 Promethearchaeum sp. | reverse complement strand
GTCAATGGTAAACACATCAACATTGCTTTTTCGTAACTTGAAGAAATAAACCCATAATTAACCAATCTTCCGGAATTAATATTAGCGGGTTTGATCGTCTGTAGCCAATTATAGATTGATAACAGAACACCAAAAACCGCTGGGATAAAGCTTAATAAATCAACTTCTATACCAAAAATCTCAGCCATAGATATGATATTATTTTAGAGATTTATAAATCTAGTATTGAGATACATGAATTATTTTTATTAACAAAAAAACAAAAAAAACAAATCATTTAGATTCTGCACCTATGGTGCAGATGACCACTGACCGAGAATAACTCGGTTATTTTTTCTCTTTTTGCTTAAAATTAAAATTATCAACTGATTAAAAGATATACCCTATAGTCGGAGCAGGACTCCTCCTTTGGGTTGATTTTATGATGGATTGATATAGAAGCGGATTACTGGATAATCTGATTGTATTGGTGTAGTGGTTGGGGATTGAAGGTATTTTAGATGAACATAATGCAGTAAAACCCACTATCCATTAACGAAAATGATTTGTGGCTTGAAATCGCCAATTTTTAACTATGATATAGTGAAAATAATGATATCCACTCAATATTTCTTAGCATTGTTAAGATATCATTAAAATATAATAAAAAAATAATCAGAACGGCTTCATTCTCGGAAATTTAGCAAGATAACCGATAATCAACCCGTCAGATTGTGATCAATTATGATTAATTTTACCATTTTTTATTTTCCAAAATGATATAAACGGAATTAATAACTATTCATTTATAAAAAATTTTTCATATGAGGAGTTATTATGATTAAAACAATTGTTCTAATAATTAATGTTATCATTTCATTGTTTGTTGCAATTAATATAATAAATAATTTGTATATCTCCAAAAATTATACAAAACATGATGATTTCCACCTCTATAATGATTTATTTTCATGGGAATCTTTTTTTATTATTATCGCTATCGCAAATATTCTTGAGATAATAAGTCTGCTATTCATAACCGATGAAGGTATACTTAACATTCTATTAAAAGCTCGAATGCTGATACTCTACATTTCTTTTCTAATGAAAATAGTACATATTGAACAAATAATGAATATTATTACTTACGAGAGACATCAAATTGTTGTGATGATTCCAATGGTAATATTAATTATATTAGCTGCACTAAATATTGGAGCATATACGCTATTTTTCATTTTAATCTTTACTACCTTCATTCCGTATATTATTTTAATATCAGTCCTCAAATCTTCAATCAGGGATAATAAGGAAAAGATAAATTTAGTTATTGGATCTATATTTATTGCTTCCGGAATTACCGGATCGTACGAAATTTTTAAAGAATTTATGATAATAAGTGAAATTGTCTTCCCAACGGCATATTTTGTGGGGACAATTATTATTTTCGTGAATATAAAGAAATATTTGATTAAAACAATACGCAAAAATTAAATGGTGTATTATGAGTCTTCAAGAATGTTTAGCCAGTCGAAAAGATTGTTCAGGAAAAGGGAGAGTTCTTCCGTTAGAAAAAATAAAGGAAATTTGCTTATCAACATCACAAGAATCTCCAAAGCATTCATTATTCGTTGTATTGCCGGATGGACCTGAATATGATGGAGGAATTTATCAGTATTTGAATAAAAACTTAATTCTTCTATCAAAAGTTGTAAAGACTAACAAAACATTGGAACTTTATCCAGAGTTAGTCTGTAATGATAATATTGACCTAAATGATTTATTACGTGTTGGAATTACTTGGCAGTATCTTTCATTAAAATCAGAAAGTTTTGGATTAGGTGTTTCACAAAGGGCGAAATCTCCTAAGAAAGTCAACAAAGTAATCAATAGGGTTACTAAAAGTAATAATATTTTCTTCTATTCTGTTGCGGTTAGGGAGAGAGAGAGACCAGAATTGTTGGAAGATCCCCTAGAACCTATTGAAATAAAACCTACGAGTGATAAAGTTGTCCTAAATACTCCTGAATGTTATGATAACCGAGATATTTATTTAAACAGATATTCGGGAGTATCACTTGATGATGCAATTTTTAATGTGATCCCAAAAAATAAGTCAAATCCTAACGATTTACATGGATTTTCCCAATTATTATGGTCTTGTCAAGGAGAAACTGATCATTCAACACATGGTAACAGGGATCCAGTTGTAAAAAATGGATATGGACGTGTACATGCTTCGGGATGTGCAGGTTATGCAGTCTATCCCATCTTATTTATTAATGATCTTAAAAATATACCAAAGGGGACCTATTATTATAATCCTGAAGGATATTCAGGATTAAACAGGTGGATTAGCATAAATAATGAGGTAAAATATGATCATCTGCTACAGAAGGTTAATTCATTTGATATGAAAAAGGAAATCAAAGAAAATTTTTCAATTGATTATTCAAATTATATTATCCTTTTATGCATTGATAGAAAAAAACCATGCTCAGATTTTATGCATAGTGCAATGATGAACACAGAATATTGGTCAGAAATCGAGGCAGGAATGGCTTTAGGAGGATTACAATTACAGGCAAATGCTTTGGGTTATGAATGGGAAAAACGGATAATTCCTGATTCTGATAATCCAAAATACAAAAATCTATTCAATCTGGTAGAAATAGAACAGAAGATTAATGATACATCCCTAGAACTCATCAATCCCGCTAAAAATATGAGAATGCCGATTAAGGGGCATCTTAATCCGATTGTTCTATTCCACATCACAAGGTAAAAAATTAGTTTAATTTTGAAAACTCACATTAGACTTAAAATTTAAAGAAAGTGAATTTACACAATACCTTTTACCTGTGGGTTTCGGACCATCATTAAAAACATGCCCTAAATGACCCCCACAATTATTGCACAAAATTTCATCCCGAATCATTCCTAAGCTACTATCATGTTTAACATCAATAGTATCATTTTTTGCATCAAAAAAACTTGGCCAACCACAACCCGAATCAAATTTTGTATCTGAATCAAAGAGTGGAGCACCACAACCAGAGCAATGATATATTCCCTCTTCATTTTTACCCAAATATTTTCCAGAAAAGGGGACTCTGTTTCTTTTAAACGAAGAACCCTAAATTGTTCATCTGTTAATTTTTCGCGCCAATATTGCATATTTTCGTTATTTTTGTTAGCCATATTCAAAGAAATTAATAAATTAGAATTTTTAAAAGAATCCGTTTTAGGGTAAAAGTAAATTTAGATTTTTTTTTTAGGAATAAATATATTTTGTGCGTTTTTCTCACAATTATGAATAAAATCGATGATATTCATTTGAAACTGAAAAATCATGGTGATTTTGCTACTCCAAATGTTGAGAAGCAATACCGACCATCCTTAGAACTTGAACCAATTCATCAAGATATCAAACTTAAATTTGATCTACCAAACAAAAAAGCCGAGGGCATTGTTACTACAACAGTAAAAGCGAATGGAATTGCCGCGAATCACATCATTTTTAATGCAATTGATTTAAATATCCGCTCCGTTAATGGCCCAAATAGATGGGATTATAATGGAAATATTATCAATCTATACTGGGATACTCCTTTCACAAAAGGAGAGAAACGAGAAGTATCTATTGAATATGAAATTAATGATCCGATTACAGGTATGTATTTTAGTTATCCTGATGAGAGTTATCCAGATCGACCAAAATATGTTGTAACTGATAATGAATCAATTAGAGCCCGATACTGGATTCCTTGTATCGACCATCTATCTATTCGTTGTAGTGTTGATTTTTTCCTTACATCTGATCAAGATCATTTCATCTTAGCAAATGGAAAATTAATTGAAGAAAAAGATAATGGAGATGGTACAAAAACTGCCCATTGGAACCAAAGTTTTCCGAGCCCAAGTTATTTATTAACCTTGGCTGTAGGAGAATTTATAGAATATAAAGACACACCCGCTGATGCAGGTAAGGGTAAAATACCATTAGCATATTATACAACAAAGAATTTTACAGTGGAAGATCTAAAGCGAACCTTTGATAAAACTGGCGAGTTTCTGGATTGGATGAATAAAAAATTACAATGCCCCTTAGAATGGGACAAATACTACCAAATTGCAACGTTCAAACATGGAGGAGCAATGGAAAATATTAGTTTTGTTACCTGGGGCGATTTTGCAATAGTTAATGAAAAAGAAGCTAAAGAATTTCAGTTTTTAATTGATCTAATTAACGTTCATGAGATGGCCCATTCATGGTTTGGAGATATGATCGTATGCAACGAATTTAGTGCCGCTTGGCTGAAAGAATCGTTCGCGGTTTTCATGGAGTTGATTTACTTCAAGGAAAATATAAATTATGACACTTATCTTTATCAGCATTTTTTAAATGCAACTAATTATATGGAAGAATCCGATACACAATACGCTCGTCCGATTGTGACGAACGAATATGATAGTTCTTGGGATATGTACGACCGACATCTTTATCCAGGAGGTGCATGGCGTATTCATATGCTCCAATGTATTGTGGGTGACGCTTTTTGGCCAGCAGTATCCGATTATCTTAACACCTATAAGGGAAAAATAGTAGAAACAATCGATTTTCAAAGAAAATTGGAAGAACATTCTGGGATGAGTTTAGAAGCTTTTTTTGAACAATGGCTTTATAGCCCAGGTTATCCAAAATTAAAGGTTTCTTTTTCATATGATGACAAATCTCATCTTGGATCCTTAAAAATAGAGCAAACTCAAGAAGATAAGAAAAAGAAAATCGGAATTTTTAAGTTTCCACTTGATGTAAAATATGAAATAGATGGTAAACTAATTAATCAGACATTTCAGATAAAGGAAAAAGAGCAAACATTATTTATCCGTTGTGATAAAAAACCCAAACAAATTGTTCTCGATCCTAATTATAAAACTCTTTTCTCATTGGAATTTAATCCAGGTACAGATATGTTAATCCACCAACTTCAATCAGAATCAAATAATATTATTGATCGAATTCGAGCTGCAAGTGAATTAGCTAAAGAAGGTAAATTGAGTAGTTTGAAAGCAATTAAAGAAGCATATGGCAAGGAAAAATTTTGGGGAATTAAAAATAAATATGCAAAAATTCTCGTAAAATCTCCGAATTTTGAGGGAATCAAAATATTAATTGGGATTCTGGAAACTGAAACAGATCCTATGGTTTTACAGGATTTAATTGCAACTTTAGAGAATTCTCGCTATGAAATTGTGTTTAAAGCCATGAAAAAATATCTCCAACGTGAAGATAAACTATATTGGGCAACTAATAAAGCATTGAAAGTAATAGGATCGCAACGAAACGAAGAGGCATTTGAGTTCTTAATGAATTACCATATAGATGATGATTACAATTTCATTATTCAATCGGGATTATATACTGCAATTGGGAAAACTCGCTCAGAAAAAGGCATAGATTATCTAATCAAACGTTTGCCGTATGGAAAAGAATCAGAATACGTTAGAAATGCAATAATTGGTGCTTTAGGTGAAGTAACAACATGGTCAGAAAAACCGATCAAAGAGAAAGTTATGAATATTTTAGCTGATCTACTTAAAACCGAAAAAAATGAGAATGTAATTCGTATAATTAGTCGAACTTTAAGCGGATTTAAAGATACACAAGTTATTTCATCCATAGAAGGAGCAAAATATAAAATGGCAACTCAGAATCATCCTGCAGTTGATCGTAGCATCAAATCGATTACTAAGGGTAAAACTGATGAAGAAGAAAAAGCCAAGCTTCAAAAGGATTTCGATGAAATGAAGAAAAAGATGAAAGAAATATTTGCTAAAGTTGAAAATTTAGAAGCAAAAATTAAGAAGGAATGAAATTTCAACCAAATCTATTCTCCCTTCTTATATTTTTTTATTTTTGTATATGAAACATATGAACTTGCTACAATGTGCGCTAAACGTAGTGGTTCAGGTATAGCAGAAAATTCGGATAAATGATTTAAAAGATCAATTATCTCATTCTTTGTGATACCAATAGCATGAAAGAAAATCTCTCTTGAAATTTTTGGATCTTGATTAATAGATACGATAAGTGACTCTAGCTTTGGTAAATTTTTTAGGATTTTTATCTGTTCTTCGCGTTCGGGAAAAACTTTACTGTAAATTTCGCTCATAACAGATTTTGGTTTCCGATCAGGTAATAGAATAATGGGAATTTTAGTTTTTTCATAAATTTCAAAGGGATTTGGCAAATTAAATCCTCCCAGAGTTGGTGAATCTATCATAAAAAGACGGATTTCATTTTTATAAGGATTTTTTCCATACATTCTTAGAATTTCTTGAGTTGAATCTATTCCATCAACTTGAATCATTCCATTAGAAACATGTAGTAGTTGATTTCCTCTACAAACCACTCCAATTAATGAAATTTTTGTAATTTTATTTGAATTTTGATTGAAATGTGCTAAATCAGACTTTAAATGAGGTGCATCATCGAAGGCCATTATACAAATTTTTTTCTTCACACCTTGAATTTAATAAATAAATACTCTTTAATCTTTAGAAGAAGTTGGGTGAATGCTTCAATTGCACCTAATTTTTCGATTTTAAAAACGTTTAAATCATAGTTTTTTAGAATTTCAATAAGAATTTCAGCCATTGATTCCAAAGACCAGCCAATGCAATACATATATCCAATTAATGCTTCAGTTGTATCCGCTAATCCATGCGCATCTGACCTGGTTTTTGCATATTTTTTCATCTTAGATTGTTTTAAAGCTGTGGATAAAATTACTCTGTTAACTTTTCTTTGATCTAATTTTTGTACGACGACAGATTTAGCAAGAGAATAAATAAAATTAGTGACAGTATCACCGAATTTGGCTAGATCTTTATCGATGCCAATTTCTTTTATATTTTTCTTATTTTGGACTATTTTTTGAAGTAAGGATGGGATTTCATCCATAATAATAACCTTTTGAAAAGAAGTGATTAAAAAATTAAGATTTTATTGTTTGAACTGCATTTCCCATGCCTTTCCAGTCAATTTTCATGAGTTTTAATGCTTCTTTTAATATGTTTTTAATATCTTTTGTACCGTCTGTACGGATATACATTGTAGGAGGTTCAAGACTGGTAATTTTATAAGCAGCAAACTCAACACCCTTACATTTGAGGATCTTTGTTATAAGGTAATTCATTAAACCATGAGATTGGTGTATTACATGAACATAAAACTCAGTTCCATTTTCTTCTTGTTCAATTGATATTTTTAGATACTTAAAATCCCTTTGAGGTTCAGTTAATTCTTGAGATAAACGTTCTGCTAAATCTTCTGAAGACACATCATCTGATGTGGTTGACAAACTTGTGTTTAAAGATGTTTTGGTTTTTTGTTCTCCCTTACGAAGATCTTCTAATTCTTCGCTGTTATCAAGTTCACTAAAAGCTTCTTTGTCTAAATCAATATCATTATCAGTAGTCTTCTTTTTTCCCATATGTTTTTCAACCATCCATCTCAAAAAAATTTTACTTTTTACATTTCCAGTTCTTCAATAAAAGCTCTCATTTGATGTTCAAAAAGATTAATTTTATCTTTAGGTCCTGATACACTCAAATTTAGACCCGAATCATGAGTATAGCTAATTCTTATTTGAAGTCCTGAACTTTTACCCTTTTTCTGGGCAAAATGAATGTATTTTTCAATATTATTAATTGATTTGGGGTCAAAAAGAAACGATTTTTTTCCTGTTTTTGCCATTTCATGGATCACTTCATTTAACCCAATTCATAAAACTAAAATCGTAGTACTATCTCAACTTTAGCATAATCTGAAGCAATTTTTTTCCTTTCAGTATGATTGCAGAAAGGACATTTTACTTGATCTCGACCTTTTCGATCCATATTGTGCCCACAATATTTACATTTAGACAGTATAACGCCTAAATTCGGTGCATCGGTTGCAATCCTCCACTCTTTTCCAAACTTTGATAATACTTTAGCTCTAACTAAATCAGTTTTTTGGAAAACGCTATCTAATTTATCAACATAACTTTTGGAAACGTTAGAAACGTGAATATTCGCAAAAATACCACTATTAACAATGACCTTATCATTTAGAGAAACCATACGTACTCCCACTGAATTCTTTCTGATCATAGATATTTCTCCTATTATAATATCACCTTGCCTAGGGATGATCCTCTTTTCTTCATTTTGGGCATTAATATGTATTATTCGTTCGTTTTCATTAATTTTTAGAATACCGTTGATTGCGGCATATATATTACCATTTTCTGAATATGTTGAGTCTTGAGAACCTAAAAATTGCTCTTCAAAACCTAATTCATCACCAATTTTAACAATATCTCCTGATTTTGGAATTATCATACATTTTTCATCTGTGCATCTGTTGCTAAAAAAATAAATGAAACAAACCTTTTAGAATCTATCAATGAAAATAGCAATGAAAAAAAGTGAATTTATCAATTATATTCAAGGTTTAAAATCATTTCAAGATCCAAAAATTGATCTAGAACAATATCAAACCGATGCAATTGCAACCGCTGATTTATTTTTCCATATTGCATTTGAATTAAATGATTTATCAGATAATCTCATAGTGGATTTGGGAGCTGGAACAGGAAATTTTACCATCGCAGCTGTATTATTAGGAGGTTCAAAAGTATTATCAGTGGATTTGGATTCAAATGCATTAAATATTTTAAAAGAAAATGTATCAGAACTTGAGATATCGGATAAAATTCAAATAATCCAAGCAGATTTGCGAGAAAAAGATATTACCAATGAGATAATAGATTTTAAAAAAGAAAATTTTGATGAAAGTAGTAAAATAGTTGTAATTTCGAATCCACCTTTCGGAGTTCATAATAAGGGAGCAGATATTGTTTTTCTTTCTCAAGCATTTAAATTCGCAGATATTATATATTCCATCCATAATTCTGATGAAAAAACAAGGGAATATCTGGCTAAAAAAATAGCAAAATTCGGCGGAATTGTTTCAGAACGGGCAACACTTTATTTAATGCTTAAAAAAACTTATAAATTTCACTCTAAAAAGGTTAAGCGTATAAAAACAGATGTTTACAGAATATTGAATAAAAAAAAAAGGTAATTTGCCAAATTAAATAGATTTTTATTTATTGATAGTTCTTATAATCTTCATAGGATTTAGGAAAATTCGCTTTTTCACCTAATTCTTCTTCAATCCTGAGTATTTGGTTATATTTTGATAATCTATCGGAACGACATGGCGCGCCCGATTTTATCTGTCCAGTACATAATCCTACGACAATATCTGCTATTGTATTATCTGCTGTCTCACCTGAACGATGAGATACCATTACGGTATAATTATTATCATAAGCCATCTTACATGCAGCAATCGCTTCCGATATGGACCCGATTTGGTTAATTTTTAAAAGTAGTGAATCACCCGCTCCAATGTCTATCGCTTTTTGCAGTCGTTTTACATTGGTAACCGTTAAATCATCAGTAATTATCTGGCATTTTCCTTTAACTTTTTTAGTTAAAGCTGCAAAATCTTCATACGCTTCCTCATCAAATGGATCTTCGATTGATTTGATAGGATATTTATCAACTAAATCAGCCCAAAAATCAATCAATTCAGCGGGAGTGAGTTTTTTTCCATCAATATTATATATATTGCTTTCTTTATCGTAAAATTCAGCAGCTGCGGGATCCATTGCTAAAATAATGTCCTTTCCAGGAACATATCCAGCAGCTTTAATTGAATCCATTATTATATTCAATGCTTCTTCCGTAGTATTCAGTGCAGGGGCAAAACCACCTTCATCACCTACGTTAACACTTGTTGCTCCATATTTCTCTTTAATTACTTTTTTCATCGTATGATATACTTCAGCAGTCATTCTAAGAGCCTCAGAAAAAGATGGAGCTCCAACGGCCTGAATCATAAATTCTTGTGGTGCTAAATTTCCTCCCGCATGTTTACCCCCATTCAACACATTAGATGAAGGAATAGGAAGCAAATATTTATCTGTTTTTTTTCCGTGAGCCAATTCGTATATGTATTCATAAAGAGCTTGCTTGTTTATTTTCGCAGCGGCTTTTAAGGCACACATTGAAACCGAAAGTATTGCATTCGCCCCAAAATTACCCTTATTATCAGTTCCATCGGCTTTTATCATTGCATTATCAATATTTTCTTGTTCATTGCAATTCATTCCGATGACAATTTTGCTTATTTCATTATTTACATTCGATACAGCCTTTAACACACCTTTTCCAGCGAATTTTTTTGGATCACCATCGCGTAATTCAACGGCTTCTGCTTCACCTGTACTAGCACCTGAAGGAACAGCTGCTCGAACAAAGGTATTGTCGCCTGCCCACATATCACATTCAACAGTTGGATTACCTCTTGAATCCAAAATCCAACGCGCTTTTATTTTCTTAATCTCAAAGTTCATTTTTACCATCTAAATTAATACAATTCTTTTTAATCATTCAAACTTAAAATTTTATCCCTTTAATTTCAATTCGATATTAAAATCCAGATCCCTTAAAGTAATATCTCCGTTTTTTTCTTCATTTATCGTAAACGCTTTTTTAATCTGCCCAAAATATGGTTCGGATGAAAATACGTGATATAGAACATTGGAGAACACTTCTTGATACCCACCCCTTGAATCCTCGTGTGATCTTATTATTCTCTTTTGGTTATTTAATTTCAAAAACTGTTGAACTTCCTCATGTGTATAATAAAAATGCCCGTGATAAGACCTTTCATCCTTTAATTTTATGGATGTTACAATCGGATCATTCCATCTGACCTGAATAAAAGCATCATGAAGCTCTTTTTTAAGTTTTTTATCTGTAATTAAACGATAGCCAACATGGGGTTTAGGTATCTGTTCAATCAATTCCAAAGGTGGAATACTCTTCGGAATTCCTGCATGCATACATACCGAATTTTTAGGCGTAATAGCAACTAACGGCATTAAATTATAAATTGCATTTATTATAGCTAATACTGTTTGTAATTCTTTATTTACTGGAAAATAATTCTGTAACTCTTTATAGAATCCAAACATCAAATTCAATTCAAGATCTTCATGATTTCCTCTGAGTAAAATAACCCGATCAGGCCATATAATTGAAAGACAGACCAAAAAAAAGAAATTTAAATAACTCTGTTCCCCACGATCGACATAATCTCCCAAAAATAGAAGTGAATCTACTTTTCCATCAAAAAAAGGTTGGACTATTCTTAAAGTCGAATTAAGATCACCATGCGTATCTCCAACAATTAGTAAATTCTTGAAATTATGGCTGTTGATCTTATATAAGATTGCTAAATTAGAGATTTCCCGAGTAGCTTGTTGATATTTTATCCACATTTGGCCCAATTGATGAAGAGTAAATGGGCTAATATCCTTCATTATTAAGTAGACTGAAGGATTCTCAACAAAACTCTGAATAAATTTGGGGACAAACCTATTCGCAAAAGATCTCATTTTTTAAGCCAGTAATTAATATTTTGTTATAAGCTTTACTTACTTGATAAATGATTTAAGAATTTAAAAAAGTTTTTTCCATTTTTCAACTACTTTAAAAAATTCCTTGATTTGGGGGAGATCTAGATCAATTTTCTTAATTTTGAAAAAATCTACCCATCCTTGTCGCACATCACCAGGAACCAAAAGCGCTTCAAAATCTTCTTTCTTATTCACGAACCTAAGATAACCATCTGCAAGTTCCTCATTTATAACTGTAGAGCCAAAAATTTTATTGACTCTTGTTGTAAAGCCCAAATATTGCTTGATAGGGTTAATAAAATTAGTTTTATACCTGAGAACAATATAATTTTCTGGTTTTTTATTCTTATTTCCTTTTTTGTCTCGAAAAATTGATTGAAATGCTTTGTTGTTATCTATAAAATTTTCAAAAACATAAACGTAGAAGGAAAATGATTTTTCATATATTTTTTCAAAATCCATTTTCGATTCAAAATCGATTCTAACGTAAGAATCATCTTTTAAATCAAAAATCTTGTAATTTTTCTTGTATAAAAGTTTAAAAGCCTTCCCTATTTTCACTACCAATTCTAAAATTGATAATTCCTTTTCAAAAGTTCGCTCTATTGAAATTTCAAGGAATGGCTTCATGATAGGATTTATAGTAATTTACTTCCTATGTCTTTTACTTCCCAATCCTTTTAATTCAATTTTCTTTTACTTTTTATTTTTATATAATTTCGAAAAAAAAATTTAAAAATCGATATCTTGACCAATATTTTCTTTTAGAGCTCTATCGTATACAAGTTTCGCAACTGCAACATCTTGGGCAGCAATTCCAACCGATTTAAAAACAGTAATCTCCGAAGGACTACTTCGACCTTTGATTTTTCCGTTAATGATATCTCCTATTGAAACAATATCTTCAGAAGAAATAATCCCTTCACTAATCGGAATAATATAATCTCCAGCTTCAGCAATACATGCTTCTTTCAATCCAGCTACGCGTAAATTTGCTCTCTTAATTGTTAAAGAATCCAGTTCTCTGGCTTTAGGAGCATGTGCACCAATAGATGAAATATGCATTCCCTCACGAATTTTTTCACCCGAAAACAATGGCTCTGAGCTTGTTGAGGCAGCCACTAATATATCAGTTCTGAAGAATTCATCCCTAACTTCATCAATTATTTCAATATCGATTCCAAGTTCTTTTTCAAGTTCTAGCTTAAATAATTCGGATGCCTTTCTTTTAACATCAAACACTTTACATTTCTCTAATTTTTGATTTAACGCCCAATATGTTGCAACAACTTGTTTTTTTGCTTGAGTTCCTGCACCGAATATGCTCATTGCAGTGCTGTCCTTGCGTGCCAAATATTTTACTGAAACCCCAGTAGCTGCTCCAGTTCTCATTGCCGTAATCAACCCACCATCCATAATCCCCACAATTTCTCCCGTGTTGATATCCTGGATCATAATCTTACCAAGAACCGTAGGCATATTATATTTCTCAGGGTTATGCTTATACACTGAAACAATTTTTGTGGCCAAGGCATTCATTCCACCGCCTATAATACCCGGCATTATTAATGTTAACCCAGGTGCAGGATCCGTTATTGCAATACGTTGAGGAACAATTGCATTTCCTAATGACAGCTGTCTATAAGCATCTTCTACATATTCTAAAGTATCAGACATAGTTAAGAGCTCAGCCACATTTAATTTATTTAAAATTCTTACGACCATGTTTAAATTGAATCCCTTCTAGTAAAAAAACTTTTAATAGAAAAAAATGGAAATCTACATACCATACATTCTTTATAAGAAATGGGATACATTACCCAAATTTTCAATGTATTCATTAGAAAAACTAATCCCGCTTTTAATAAGGAAATAAAAGGTTATTTAAAATTAAAGATGTGAACAAATTGATTAAATTTAGCGATAGACAATTAAGAATTCCGAAAATGAGCAAGCCAGTTTATTTAGCCACCGTCGGAATGTCAAAATTTGGAAGATCTTTTCCTGAAACACGAACTGAGGAACTTGCAATTCAAGCACTCACAGCTGCAGCAGATTTCGTGAAAATGACGCCCGCTGAACTAAAAAGCTACATCCACACTTGTTATTACGGCCATTTTGCGGACCATTTCGGTGACCAATTATTAGGCGAAGCGGTTATTCACGATCGACTGGGATTGGATCCACTTGGAAATATTGGTGTCAAACCTGGGGGTGCTACGGGAGGCTCAGCAATGTGGGAAGCAATAAAAGCTGTAGCTTCTGGATACAGTGATTGTGCCTTAGCGCTTGGATGGGAAAGAATGGATGAAGCTCCGACAGATGAGGGCAACCATTTAATTTCTGCAGCAGCAGATAAAGATTGGGAAACTCCGATGGGGCATATTTATACCGGATATTACGCAGTAATGGCTCAACGATATTGGAAAATTTTTGGAAAATCCGAAGATTCATTCAGACGAACTATGGCAGAAGTATCCGTAAAAAATCATGGATATGCAAGGATGAACCCTTACGCACAAGCACCTATGAAGATTACAGTTGAAGATGTAATTAATTCACCAATTGTAGCAGATCCTTTACGAGTATTGGATTGTTGCTTAATGAGCGTAGGATCTGCGTGTGGAATAGTCTGTGATGAGAAAACTGCTTATGAATTAACAGATAATCCATTAAGAATTTGGATCGGGGCTGGAAGTCATACATTGCGTGTTGCAGATCGACGCAATATGGAAATTCCATTACCGCCAAATGAAAAAGTAGGACAATATGATGATTTAGGAACAAGATTCCCAGGAGCAGATCGTTACCCTGGATTTACCAGCTTTTTAGCGGCACGTGTTGCAGCATATTACGCTTATAATATGACAGGGATTAAGGATCCATGCGATGATCTTGACATTGTCGAACTTCATGATGCCTTTACAATAAGTGATATTCAATCCTATGAAGATGTAGGAATCCGTCCATACGGTGAAGGTCGAGATTATATCGAATCCGGTGATGCATATCATACCAACCCACTTACTGGAAAGCCAGGTAAACTACCTAGCAATCTTAGTGGTGGATTAATTGGGACCATGCATGCTGTTGGTGCTACGGGTTTAATGCAAATTGCTGAAGTAGGATATCATATTTGGAATAGATGGGATGAAATTCATGAAGACCCCGCCAAATGGAAGGAATTCGGAAGAGAAAAACCTAGTGATTGGACTAGCTTACAAGTTAAAGGAGCAAAGAGAGGGCTTGCAATCAGTCATGCAGGAGTTGGATCGCATGTCACAGCAGCTATTCTAATGGATCCAAATCATTTACTCAAGGAGGACTAAAAATGGTAAAAGCAGAAGAAGATATTGGAAAAGTAGTAATTAAAGATGGAAGATATAAAATAAGTGGAAAATTTTCTATCCCAGAAGCCAACCAACCAATTTTTAATGAGGACACGGGAAAATTGGCAGGTATAACCAATCCAAGGGATATGACTTATATTCACACATATGGTGGAGAAGCAATTTTCTTTGAATCACTAGCTAAGGGAAAACTTATGGCTTCACGCTGTGATAATGAAAAATGTGAGTTTAAAGGAACCATTCATGAACCATTTAGAATTTATTGCCCAGATTGTCTTAGGAAAGCTACACCCATAGATATCACAGAAAAGGCGCGAAAAACAGCAAAAGTTCATTCGTTTATAATCACAGCACGAGCTGGCGCATTTAATTCCCTTAAATTACCAATTAAATTCATAAATATTGAATTTGAGGGCGTATCTACAATTTTAATGGGATATCTATCATTTGGAGAACCAGAAATGGGATTGCGTGTTGTGCCAATATTTAATACGAAAAATCCAACCTATACAATTGTTGACCTATCATGGGTTCCTGAAGGCACTGCTGAATCGGAATTACCAGAAGGATTTACTTTTTAATTATTATTAAGGTAAACCTTTTTTTTAGTTCTATTTTTTTTATTAATTAACAAATAATTTGAGATGATAAAACAAAATGAATCACATTTTTTATACTGAAGATGAATTGGCTTTTAGAGATGAAGTTCGAGAATTTTGTGAAAAAGAACTTGCACCTTTTGAAGATGAAATCCAGCAGAACAATCCTTTTCGGCGAGATCTATTAGAAAAAATAGCACAAGCAGGTTATATGTCTGTACACCATCCTCCAGAAGTAGGAATTGGAAAACATTGTGGAAAAGGTCTGGTATATGAAACTATCGTCGCAGAGGAAATTTCAGCAGTCATTGCAGGTCTGGATATGGCACGAATGGCTTCAGCTACTCTCTATGGAAAACCTGTAGCTCGTTTTGGCACACCTGAACAGATAGAAAAATATTTAAAACCGGTTTTACGTGGGGAAAAAATAGGTGCCATAGGGATAACAGAACCAAATGTTGGATCAGATGTAGCCCGGATGGAAACCCGTGCGGAAAAAGCAAAAGATGGTAATGGATACATCCTTAACGGGAAGAAATATTTTATTACAAATGGTAGTCAAGCAGATTTCTTATGTGTATTCGCGATTACCGATAGTTCAATTAATCCAAAAAAAGGAATGACTGCCTTCATCGTTGAAAAAACAATGCCCGGATTTAGTACGGTGAAAGATATAGATCTCATGGGAATGGCTGGTTCACGTGTTTCTGAACTAGATTTTAAAGATGTTTTTGTTCCAGAAGATCATGTATTGGGAGGCATTAACAATGGTTTCGGCATCCTTATGGATGAACTAGACTCAGAACGTGTTGCAATTGCAGGGGAATGTCTTGGTTATGCTAGACCCGCTCTTGAAAGTGCTATCGCTTACTCAAAAGAACGAATTCAATTTAAACGTCCAATTAAAGATTTTGAAGGAGTTAGTTTCAAAATAGCCGATATGGCCACGGAATTTGAAGCGGCGCGACTACTCACGTTAAAAGCAGCTCGGGCTTATGATAATGGAGAAAGAATAACTAGAGATGCAGCAATGGCTAAAACTTTTGCATCTGAAATGGCAATTCACGTTTGTGATAATGCTCTTCAAATACTGGGTGGTCGGGGATATGAAACAGAGTATAAAATTGAACGGTACTATCGCGATGCCAGATTGATGACAATGGGTGGAGGCACTTGTGAAATTCTTCGATTCTTAACTCAACGCGAGATATATAAAAAATTCGACGGTAGATACTGGTAATAGAAGGGATAAAAATGGAGCACATCAAATTAGCTGATTGGGATAAAATCCAAGTAGGAGATAAAGGATTTCATGGAAAAACCATAACCGAAACGGATCTTGTCCTTTTTGCTGGAATTTCCGGAGATTTTAATCCAATGCATGTAAATGCGGAATATGCAAAAAATACGCCATATGGGAAGAGAATCGTGCACGGAATTGTTAGTGTTTCACTAATTGCAGGAGTTTTGGGAATGAAACTTCCGGGTCCGGGGACAATTCACGTTTCTCAAAAAGTAGATTTTAAAAAACCTGTTTTCATCGGAGATACTTTAACCGCTGTTGCTGAAATTCTGGAAAAATTCACAAAAAAGGAGGGAAAATTGAGGTTTCTCCGAATTAAAACCGATGTTTACAACCAAAATAAAGAAATTGTAACTGATGGCGAAGCTTTAGTAATTATCTAAAGGAAAAAGAATTTTATAGATTTTATCTTGGCAATGAATATTAATTTATAGAAGTATCTTTTCACATTTCAATAATCCTTCCGAGACAATCACTGGACAGTTGAGTATTCCTTCAATCCGTATACGTGCACTTGGGGTTGATCTCAAGCCAAATTGTGCTCGGGCAACAT
>JAUWOE010000268.1 GCA_030612265.1 Promethearchaeum sp. | reverse complement strand
GAACGAAAGACGTTGGACTGTCTCGGTACGCATGTTTCTTCCCCAAATATTCAGAAAAATACACTTTACTTGGCTTATCACACCACGGATGGATTAGTAAATACAATATTTCTTTGGAACTCGTTCAAAAATTCCAGATTTAGTCATATCAGCATTAACAATCCCAAATTAATTCAACTTTCTTCACATGATAGAACTGAAATATTAAAAACACTACAAAATTTTCAGCATTTAGATTCTCTTTATTTTCAGGGATTTGTTGAATCTGCGGAAACTGCGGAATTAATTGGGAAATTTAAAAATCTTAAAAAATTGTTGATTGCGAATTTTAAACCAATTAACTTAATTGGATCAATCGAAAACCTATCGAATCTCACCCATTTAAGCTTATCTATAATTCAAAAACCTTTTCCATCTCCGAATTCACTGAAGAAACTTCAAAATCTCGAAAGTTTTCATATCAGAACAGATCTCAAAAAATTCCCTGAATTCATATTGAATTTTAAAAAACTAACAAAACTAAGCTTAAGTTATAATTTTTTAAATTCTATTCCACCATCCATCGATTCTCTTCATAACCTTAAGGAGATGAATTTCTATAGCAATAAATTATCAACTCTCCCGCATTCCATCGAAAACCTCCCGAATCTGACTCATTTAAACATCGGAAAAAATAATTTTTCCACGATTCCAGAAACCATCAAAAATTTAAAAAACCTTAAAACAATCGACATTAGTTATAATCCTTTCTTTTCCCTCGAATCTTTCAAATATCTTTTCTCCAACCCAGAATTATCCATAACGAGCCATTTCGATATTGCTGACTATTTTAAACTGACAATCGGAGGTCTTGAAATACCAAAAGAAGTAAAGAATTATTGGTATGAAAGAAACTATGAAAAAATCATAGAATATTATACCCCTCCGATTGCAGAAATCGCCCAAAAATACGCCCAAAATCCGAATTCCTTGACTAATCATGAATTAATACGCCTCGAAACCGAAGCGACGAACAAGGTGCGCGATATTTTAGAACTTTCGTTACGGGACAACGATCCAATTCTAGAAATGATTAACAGAAAATTTAAGATTGATTTAAACAACGGATTGGGCATAATGAGATAGCGGAAAAATGATTAAACTAAGATTTATAATTTCATTCTAAATTCAAATTTGGTTAATTTAATCAATACAATAAGAGAAAAAAATGGTCCCCCCTGTCGGAAACGAACCGACGACATCCCGGTGTCCGCTGACATGATATCCTTGGATTTCCTCAATCATGCGTTATAAAAACTACAGCCGAGCACTCTACCAACTGAGTTAAGGGAGGAGGTTTGATATTTTTTAGTTTTGGACAAAAAATTTCGAGACATATTAAATTACGATCCAATTTTTAGAGATCGATAATTTTTATCCTAACTAAATCTTATATCTATAGGTGAAAGCCATTCCTAAAATTTAACTTTTTTTGTTCTTTTTTGGTATAAACTTGGCTACCGCCATTCCGAAATATGTAGGAACGGCATAG
This sequence comes from Promethearchaeum sp., assembly GCA_030612265.1. Classification (GTDB taxonomy): domain Archaea; phylum Asgardarchaeota; class Lokiarchaeia; order Sigyniarchaeales; family Promethearchaeaceae; genus Promethearchaeum. Next base: position 3,405 of record JAUWOE010000268.1, on the reverse strand, counting down.
CTATAAAGATGGCTCGAGAAATATGGTTTTTCGGTCTTTTTAGATAGAAATTCATTTACTCCTTGGAAGATGGTTAACGTTGACAAACCGCAAACCTTTGCTTCATCTACGATATCATAAGCATAAGAAAGCAAAATATTTTCATCCAGTGTTTGAATCCACTTGATTATTAAGTTATCAAATTCTTTTGCATACTCGGAATATCGAAAAGAACTATTGGTTTTGTGTGTATGAGCTAGATCTCCACTAAGAATTAATGAAAAGGTTTCTAGGTTTGAAGAACAAAAATCCGCAATATGATGTCCGATGTGTAGGAGTTCTTGTTTAAATTGTAATGCATTATATCTTTTTTTAGGTAGAGATATAGCTATTAATTTAGTTCTGGGACAAGATTTATGCAAATAATACATAGGTACCAATTCTCCCCATGCAAGAGTTCCTGGAAATTGGGGAGAGCCTAGAGTAATATTTGAAATGTCGGTTTTCTTTTCTTTCAGGTGGGAAAATAACTTGTCTATCATGGAAATATCGGATTCTATCTTTAATACTTCTTTGATTTCGTTACCGTCAACATTTGAGTCAACTAAACGGGGATAATACCCGCGTAAAATTTGATTTCTATAAATTAAAAATGATTCATCAGCAGCCAAACCATGGGGAGTAAACAAAATAAAGAAATTTGGACAATTTTTTTTGATATCTTCTTGAACTAAAAGCATGGCTTCATGAGTTGGGGTAAATTCCTTAGAATATTTATCCTCCAGGCCTGGAATGATCTGCATTCCATGAGGTAAAAAATAAGCTTCTTTTATTGGCATTAATTTTCAGAATACGTTTCTTTGAAAATAAAAATTTTTTATCTGTCATATATAAAGGCCTATTTAAACATCTAAAGGTTTAAAAGTAAAATGTTAATTTTTATACAATTGTGCACACATCATGTCACAAGCTAATATCAATAAAAATAATGCAGAGATAAGTACTATTGAAGAAAAAATCAAATCTCTAGAAGCCGAATATGCTGAAAAAAAGAGCAAAGTAGAACAAGATGCTAATACTAAATTGGATACTCTGAAATCGACGAAAGGAAAGGAAGTTGAAAATTTCGAGGGTGATTTAAACCTAAAGCAAAAAACTTTTGATGAAGAAACCGCCGCTCTTGCTAAAGCTAAAGAAGAATTAAAGCTTGCAAAGACAACCTTTAAAACAGAGAATTCTATGTACCTTAAGGATATTAAAATCCATGGCAAAGAAAAGTTAAATAATATGAAAGCAGTGGATTCAGAATTAAAGAAATTGATCAAAGAACAAAATTCTGCAATAAAAGGTCTTGAAAAGCAAATTAAAAAAGAAGAAAAAGCAATTCAGAAAGCAATGGCAATATAATCAATTATATTATATTCCTATTTTTTTAGTTTTTTTTTTTATTGTTGTTATCGGGAAAAATCCTTCCAGAAATATACTCAACTTTATGTTCTTGGATTATTTTATATAAAAGTTTTAGATTTTCTGATTTATTAAAAAAATCTTGTATTTCGCCATAATTTGGGACTTCATTATTAAAATTCTGATTGTATTGATCATTTTCTTCCAAATTTTCATATTGAACATCTTTGATAGACTTAGCAATTTCATTGTTAAATGAGAATCCGGCTAATTCTTTATTTAATAATGATTTTAAATTAAAAATCTCACTTAATTTGAATAATTGATTTAAAATTTTTTGAATAAATTTAGGAGTTAAACCTGTTAGAGGAGTAAAAAGCAAAATATTAATTTTTTTTATATTTGAAAAGAAATTAGAATCTAATAAAGATTTTGAAGATATCAATCCCCTATAATGCAAATTCCGATTATTATAAGTATAAACACTCTCATCCCTGCTTTGTGTCATCATAATTTCCAGTAATTTTATTGAAGCGTATTCAACATAATGTTCAATGTTTTGATTCGTTTTCAAAACTTCAATTAATTTTTTTTCAAGAGTGAAAAGGGAAAAAATATGGATAGGAATAGGAGAAGAAAAATAACTTGCCATAATTTCTAAAGGATCCCTTGAGGTAGATGGAATTTGATAAGAACTGGATGAAATTTCTTTATTAAAAATGACCGGACTTACAACTGAACCCCTTCTAACTAACATCATTGCTGCAACTAAATCAAATGCTCCGTTATCCCATAGACAAAGTAAAGAATTTTTTGTTTCAATAGGAAATCCGGCAAAAAGAGTTGGTATTGTAAATGCATAAATATATACTCCCTTTTCACGGATTTCGATACTGAATTGATATTTTGGTTTTTTATTGGAAACTTTTACATGGCATCCAGATTGATTCATTCTTTTCATAATATCATGATAAAATTCTTTTTTTAGATCAGATCCCTTCACTATGTATGAAACAGCAGTTTTGAAGTTGATTTTAAATGAATCTCCATCTTTCAGTAGTGATAAAGCATAACGAATGAATTTTTGTTTCAATTTTTCGTATTTTCTTTCCACACTTAATGCAGGAGAAATTGATTGAACCCCAATAACATGACGGAATACAGTTATGGCTTTGGGAATTTCATTTGAGGGAAAAAAGAATATTAATCGACCGGATAATGTTAGAACCGATTGTAATGTTAAATCTTCACGTAAACAAATTTTTTTAATGGAATCAACAAGAAAACTCAGCAATTTCTTTTGATATGGCGCTGATTTTAATCCGATTTCATTATACCGACATAAAAGAACGCGGTACTCAATTGAATTTGCTGGTTTTTCCATATGGTTATTAAAAAATGAAAGGGAAAATAGCTTTGCGATTTTTTGGATATTTAGGAAATTTTGCGATATACCACTTATGATGAGAATATGCTCTTGGAACTAAATTTGCTGCTGTCCAAAGCAAAAAGAACAATCCTGCAAAAGACCAAGTGAGGATTGCCCAACCCATCCATTCAAGCAATTCTCCGAAATAATTCGGACATGAAACCCATCTAAACAAGCCGTTCTGGGGAATTTTATACCCATTTCCTCCAGGTTTTCGTAAATTTCGTAAAATATGATCAGAATTTAGGTTAATTAAAAAACCAATTAGGAAAATTAAAGTTCCAATTATGAACATCGGAGTGAGAAACCAATCATTGGTATAAGCGGGGGATAACTCAAATAAATATCTTCCTTGAATATAACCGTTAAAGCCATTGAACATCATTCCCATTATAACAATCAAAATAGGAATTTGCTTTTTTCCTCTTATTTTAAAGGGATAAATAAATGCGCGGTGGACATAATGAATTTCCCAAATTAATAGAAAAACACGTGCAACCAGGTTTGATTGTCTATTACCTAAAATAAAGAATGTAATGAAAATAATAGGTGGAATACATTCCATAATAACCCATCCTAAGGTGTTATCA
>JAUWOE010000182.1 GCA_030612265.1 Promethearchaeum sp. | reverse complement strand
TTTTTTAAGCATAATATAATCTATAAAAGCGAAAATGGCTAAACCAACTAATATTGGTAGAATCTGGTTGAATCCAATATTATTAAATCCAATTAGAAAACTAGTTAATAAATAACCTCCACTTAAAGGAAATGGGACTGCACTAATCCATTGATTCAAAGTTTCAAATAATGCTAGGTTTGGAGGTACTTGGTAATATAGGGGATTGATAACAGGCATAAGAAATTGGATCCCTATAACTGCAAACATAGTTGTCGCCAAATATCCCACCAGGAACAATATTCTTGCTAAATTTGATCCTTTTGCATTAGATTCTGCACCCTTAATAACTCTTGCAAATTTTTTCGATAAAATAATTAAAACATTGAAGGAAAAAATTGTATTTAGAGTAGAAATTCCTAGACTAATGAGAGTAATAATTATACTTTTTGTGAAAATAGCCGTGGCAAGTGGAAATATTAACATTAAAGCAATAAATTGTGCATCAATTACTCGGAACAATGTCATCATTCCTATTTTATTCATCTCTTTTGTTTTTAAAGGCAAAGTAGATAACCAGTCAAAAATATTCCCGGTGAATAGTCCCGTAGAACTAAACATTCCAAACATTAATAGATATGCAAATTGAAAAAGAAAATATGCTCCATTTACTACTCCCCCTAGAAAAAGGATCCATGTTATTGAAACTCCTTCACTGATGGCATTTTGGATCTGAAGATAACCCGTAATTGGAAGAAAAATCAGAAAAGATACATATAATACCATTATAATTTTTGTGAATATTACTTGATTTTTGATATATTTCTTATTTTTCTCCATTTTTTCCATAACTGAAGAAACTCCCGCTCCTGACATATCCAAATGAGATTGTAAGAAAGATTCGGTATAGACGTATTTTGAAATTTTGTATAATTCTTTATTTTTCATTTATTATACCTCATATCATCGTGGTTCTGAGTTTTTCAACAATATCGTTAATAGATTCATCTTGATCGGTAAGTTTTAGGAAAATATCCTCTAAATCAACATCATCTCCAATAGCATTTGCTCGTTGGCGAAGTTCTTCAAAATTACCCTCTGCAACTAATTTTCCTTCATTAATAATCCCTATACGATCACAGATGTCTTCAGCTACTTCCATTATATGCGTAGAAAATAAGACAGATCCACCTCTTTTAGTATGTAAATCTATGATTTCTTTTACTACTTTAACAGATTTGGCATCTAATCCTGCTAAAGGTTCATCCATGATCAAAATTTCGGGGTCATGTAAGATAGCTGCAATTATTTGTACCTTTTGTTTATTTCCTCTTGATAAAGTAGAGATTAAACGCTCATAATACTCGATTGCATCCAAACCTTCTAAATATTCTGCTAATTTCTTTGTTACTTTTACTCCATCTAATTTACGAATCGAAGCAATAAAATTAAACAATTCTTTTGGAGTCAAAGACTTGTAAATTAAAGGCTCTTCAGATACATATCCAATCCGGTTCTTTATTTCAACTTCATCACTTTCAGGTTTAAGACCTAAAACTGTTATATCTCCAGCATCAGCTTCTAACAAACCTAAAATTAATTTGATCGTAGTTGTTTTTCCAGCTCCGTTTGGACCCAACAATCCATAAATTTCCCCCTTTCTAATTTGAAATGAGAGATTGTCTACTGCTTGCACATTTTCAAAAGATTTCGATAAAGATTCGACATTTACCATTACAAATTCATTATTTTCCATTATTTTTTCCTTTCCATTGATTTTTATATTTTTTTAAAAAAAATAAGTAATTTCGAAGTTTTATAAATTTTCCATATTCATCATATCTAATATGGAAATTCATAACTTCATATGGGATCCATATGTTTCATATGATTGTAGTTTTTGTGTTATCTTATTCATCTTCTAATTCAAATACTTCTTCTACAGTAATGTTGAATACTTTAGCAATCCTAAGAGCTAGTGTAATTTTTGGAGATGATTTTCCCAATTCAATGTAATTTATTGTTTGACGGGAAACTCCCACAAGCTTACCTAAATCTTTCTGAGACATTTTTCTATTTTTACGTAATTCCCGAATTTTTGTTCTCAAAAAGGATCCTCTCTTTTTTTTAAATATTGACATCTAATTTATATGCTTCAATATTGTAAACTGTAATTTTTTTATCAAAATATCAAATTCTAACCTTCTAGAGCAAAAACATCTTCAATTGAAACATTAAACACATGAGAAATTCTCAATGCTAAAGTTAAAGATGGAACATATTCCCCTTCTTCTAAATATTTTACGGTAGTACACGAAACACCAAGTTTTTCTGCAAGTTCTTCTTGACTCCATTTTGAAATTTCTCTAAGATTCTTAACGTTTGTTTTTAATTGATCTTTTTCCCGCATTTTTGCAATGAAATATGCAATAAACTCATCAAAAGCGACATTGCTATCCATAAATACTTTATCTTGTACTCCTTTAGGGATATCTTGGGTATAACGATGAACCATTCGATTGATCATACTTTCCAGCTCTTTTGGATCCTTAATTGCAGGAATATATCCTTCAAGTCGAACTATACCTTTCTGAGACGATGATACAGCAGCTGAACTTCCAGCTGTTTCAACTTTTACTGTATAAATTTTCAACCATCTATCCCTGATGTTTTGGTATATTGCAATGTTTTGTATCCGACTAAAAGGAATCGTTGTTTTAGTCCTCGTCAATCTGCCATACCGTATGGTGATGAATTTTTCTGAAATTTCATATGAAAAATTTCTATAGTACATTCCATCGAATATATATGTTAGTGCTAACAAGATTATCGCAAATCCAAAAATAATACCCCAAATTATAGGCCATAAAGATGTTGGAGGTGTTCCACCATCATCCTTTATAATTAATACAATTAACCATCCTGTACCATAAATTCCTAATCCAACAAAAAGTGAAACAATAAAACTTCCGATCATTTGACTAGTTATATAGGAAGATTCAATCCGATATACTTTATTTTCATTTTTTTCCATTTTCCATAATTTTTTTTTAATGGTGTCAAGTTTTTTTGACACATTAAGTCAAGTAAAATTGACACATGTTTTTAAATTTAACCTACATTTTTATCAAAAATGAATTCGTAAATTAAATCCGAAGAAGAGAAAGAATTTTAAAAAAAATCTAACAGCATTATTTATTTTGCCTATTTCGGAAAATCAGATAAGCAGAAAATAGAAAAACAAAGGAAAAAATTGCTGTTCCTATTAATGCACCTTGAGGGCTTGGAGTGGTCCATAACGTAATATCAAAACCTTCCATAACGGGAAACGTTTGAAATCTATCGCCTTCTGGCATATTAAAACAACCAGTAATGATTGTTGCATAGTAAGGGAGAATAAATAGCGGTTCAATAGTAGAAAATAAGGATAAGACAGATTGAATTATTGAAAATACCATCATATTAAATATCAAAGAAAAAACTACGGCTCCTGCAGTACTTTTCATAAAAGAACTGAACAAAATTGTGAAAGATAGGATTAAAAGAACATATAATAAAGCCCATCCTAAACTAGTCCATAATATCTTTGGAATACCCAAATATTTGATAAAAACAATGAAAGCTACAAGGATGTAGTAAAATAAAATAACAAAAGCATTCATCAAATAGTTGGCCAAAAATCTCCCAACAAATAAACGTTCTCGACTAATTTTAGGAAAAAGAATATTTCCTGTTAATTTTTCAAAATCAGTTACTATAATTGAACATCCATATGATGTGGCACTTATTAATACTAGGGAACCGATCATCATGAGAAAGTTTAAAGCAAAATCCGCAGGTTCTTCGGGTAGCTCAACCCCCTTTCCAAATTGATATTCTTCTATGATCAAAAACAAAATAAATATTACAAAAGCAATAACCATAAGAATAAGTGTTTTCTTTAAATTTCGAATGATTTCAAAATACCCTATATCATAAATTTGCTGAAGTTTTCTTTTTGACCCTATATTTTCTTTAATATAAATGTCTTCTCTTAATTTTCCAGTATTTTTAATTTGAATTTGATGGTTTTCCATTTTAATCCTCTCTTAAATTATTTTTTCAACTTTGATTGCTTTTTTCTGAAATTCCTTATAGGTTTTATCACTTTGAGAGATGTGTTGTAAATATAACGTTTCTAATAAATCTGCCTTTGATACAGTGAAATCGATTATTTTCATCTCATTTTGTACTAATATTTGTAGTATTTTATATTGCTTTTCAGGATCCCCATCAAATGGTAATTCAAAAACTCCCGAATCTTTATTATAGCGAATAGGTTCACTTAAAAAACTCTGTATTAATTTATCTATCTGAAATCCTGCCTCATTAATGTCATTCATATTTTTAATATTAAGTAGTTCAACTTGAATTTGACTGCTTTTTGCTTGTGATTCTAAATTTTCTAATGTATCACATGCAACAAGAATTCCGTGAGAAATAATTGCAACTCGATCTGCTATTTCAGCAATTTCATAAAGAAGGTGACTTGAAAGAAAAATCGTTTTTCCTTGATTTTTCAATTGAAGCAGTAGCTCTCTTATTTCTCTTCTTGCTTTTGGGTCCAAACCAGTTTGTGGCTCATCTAATACTAAAATAGAGGGATCATGTACCAGAGCGGAGAGTATACCAATTTTTTGTCTCATACCTTTAGAAAAAGTTCCCAACTTTTGATCTATCCACTGTGATAAACCAACCATATGAACAATCTCTTCAACTTGATTTTCAATTTTTTTTCTAGGATACCCTTTTAATTTCGCGAATAATGTTAAAAGCTGTCGAGGTGTTCTGTCTTTGTAAAATTCTGGATTTTCTATTAGAAAACCAATGTTATCCAAGAGGTAATCTTTATTATGGGATGATAGCTTCTGTAATTTTCCATTTTCTCGAATGAAAATTTCTCCCTCATTTGGATGGAGCAAACTAGCAATCAATTTCATGGTTGTAGTCTTTCCAGCACCATTAGGACCCAGGAACCCCAAAATTTCTCCTTTGTAAATCTCCAAATTAAGATTATTCACAGCGGTTACGAATTTAAATTTCTTTGTTAAATTTTTAAGTTGAATGATAACTTCTGTTTTAGGGTCCATTATATATTTGAAATAAAGCAATCTTTAAGAATTTTATATCAACATCTAAAAAACTCTGTTTAATCCTTATCTAGGTGTAAAATTCCAACAGATTGAATTAAAAACACAACTAATTGAAGATATACGATTAATTTTTGAGAAATACAATCAACCTCAAGGGTGACTGGAATGATATCAAAAACAATAAATAAATATACAAATTGGCAAATCACGCATATAACATATATGATTGAGTATTTATTAGGATAATCCGAATCCTTGAAAATAAAAAGCATATAAATTAGACTCATAATAAATATAGACAGAAATGCTGAATACTCGGCAACGTGATGGAGATCTATTAATAAATCACGAGGTGTTAAACCAACTCCAACAAATGCTACACTGGCGATAATCCCGGCAATTTCGCCTATATAAACCCAATGTTTAGGCTTATCTTGGCTTATGAAATATTTAGCCGAAAAAACCACATATGGAATTAATGACAAACCCACAATTATCAAGCCAATATTAAAAAGTAAGAATGAAATTAAATTAGAACCTCCTGAATAGGTTTCCCACATCCCCAAATCACTAAATTTATTATATGAAAATGAATAACCGACAACACTTGAATCGAGTCGGGTACCACCTGGAAAAATAATCATAGCAATAATTGAAAGAATTAGAAATTGAACGATTCCAAACATCGTAATATATGAGATTCTATTAACCTTTTTTTTAAGTGCTTCGTCTTCTTTGAAATCAGTTTTATTATTCATATCATTCACAGTATTTAGTTAGATCTAACTTTATATAAAACTTATGATAATTATGTAAAAAATATAACAAATACTAGAAATTACTGAGACCATTAATTAGGATAAAAGTAGGGATAAATTGTAATAAATTAAAATATTTTTCGCCTTTGGATTGGTCAAAAGATTAATCCTTACCATCAGTCCCGTTTACTTTTGATGATTTTACTTTTCTATAAATTTCTGTGGTTCATAGTGATTAATTGATCTTCAAAAAAAATATCTAAGTGATTCAAGTTTTTCTAAGATCTGCTTATAATTCTGCCTAATATATGCGGTTTGAAAATTAAATAGTATAGAAATAGCCTTTGTAAATGCATCTCTTCCACTTAATCTACCTAATTCAATATATTTATTGGAAATTTGTAGTTTATCAGCAGGATCTTTCTTTATTTTTTCCAAATCAATATTTATCTCTTTAAGAATTTGTAAAATTTTACCATCTTTTCTTCCAGGTTCATAAGTCTTATCAATGAATTGGCTTAATCGATTTACAAAAAGGGAAAACATTTCAAAATGGGAATTAACATATTTAAACTCGATTCTAAACTTAGTTCTATCAAAAAAAAGAAAAGCTTCTTGCCACAAATAGGGATATTTAAATACATAAGGATATAATTCTCTGTTAATAAGGAGTGATATTAGCCCATATCGCTGTTTCTTAGTAAGAGCATTATTGCGAAAATTTATGATTTCATTTTTTAGTATTTCGTTTTCTTTAGAGATATCCATGGTTTGAGGGCAAATCTCAGGTAAAAATTTTACAAGTGAGTGTTTCAGATTATGTCTAGGCTTCGCTATCACAGGAATAATAGGACAACCTAAATTTAAATAAAAATGTGTGATCATTTGGGGACATGGAATAAGGAAATTGGTATTTTTGGAACATTTTGAATTATAATAGAATGGAGTTCTTAATTGATTTGGAAAATAGTAATCTTGGATAAGAAAAACTGTATAATTTTTCTTCAGATATTGTTCAACAGTTTTTTTAATAGATTTAAAATCATCAGTAAGTATAACTTTTAAATTTTTAATTGGTTTAAGTTGTTCTTTAAAAAGGAAATCATTTTCTTTACTCCCTAAAATAGCGAGTAACATTTTTTGTTTTTTACCATCTATAATAATTTCTTTATGAAATAGTGAAAATAATGTATGATAGAACTCACCTATATGAATTGTAGGGACCAATACTCCTTTTTTCTTTAAAATTGCTTGTTTAAGATTTTCAAACCCTTCAATTGGATTAAAATATTCTTCATTTGTTGCATTTCGTAATGGGAGATAAAAAGTTGTATCAAGCCATAATTGAATATTGTATCTAACAAATAGATTAGTCCAATGTCTATACATTTTTTCCTTTTCTGGATAAAAGAACTGCCATGTCTTTGAGAGCTGCTGGTGTCCGTTTATTGCATGTTCGATCCCGATAAAAATTGATAAAATCTTAAAACCTAAAAATGGAATTTTCTCAAAAAACCTGTTTAATTTATATTTATGAATGAAATTTGAAAGCCGAAAAATAAGATTAAATTCAGGAAATGTATCCGTTGGTCTCATAGAACTATTATTTGATAAATCTTGCGCTTGTATTTCTATTGCCATTTCAAAAACGATCACGAAGTCAATTTTTATACTTTTATTTATTAGTGTAAAGAAACTCAGTATGC
>JAUWOE010000172.1 GCA_030612265.1 Promethearchaeum sp. | reverse complement strand
ATAGTGTTTCTTTAGATTACAAACAACCGAAGAAACATTCAGCAAAAACAACTATGGCTTTTGGATTTGGTGCAATGACCGATCAAATGTCTCACCAAGCATTTCAATTTTTAATATTCACATATTATTTTGCTGTGGTTGATGTGGGCTTAACAATTTTAGCAACTTCATTTATAATATTCGCTATTTGGGATTCTATTAACGATCCATTATTGGGTCCTCTGTCAGATAAGACTAAGAGCAAATTTGGAAGAAGACGTTTCTGGATTATAATTTCATTTGTACCTTTTGCATTAATTAACATCTTTTTATTTACGCCACCAAAATTTTGGGGCATTGGACCTACTTCAGAAATAGTTAATGGAATTTATATGATTGCTATTATAATGCTTTATGATTTGATCTATACAATTTTCAGCATAAATCAGCTTTCTCTATTCCCAGAGATGTTTAAAAATGAAAAAGAGCGAGGTAGAGCAAATAAATATAAAAATTTACTCACAATTCTCGGTTTGTTAATTGGGTTTGTTGTTCCTACACTAATTATTAACCCTATGGTTCCAGATGTCGATACTTTGGCAGCTCGAGCTGAAGTTTCAAATATGTATATACAAACAGGGTTAATGATTGCTGCATTCGTGATTCTATTTTCAGTCATATTCTTTATGTTCGGCATGAAAGAAGATAAAAATGAAATACAAGAAGAAATTAAAAAAGAAGATACTCCGGGAATCTTCGCATCATTGAAAACTACCTTGAAAAATAAAACTTTTCTGATATTCGTCACTGCGAATTTATTTGTTTGGACTACTTTCAAAATGCTTACAACTATTTTAACATTATACGGCATTCATATTATCGGAATTGAAAAAGGAGATATGTTATTAACAGTTCTTCTCTTGGCAGCATTATTAACAGCAGCTGCATTATTTCCGGTGATGGAATGGTTGGGTAATAAAATAGGATTTAGGAATGCTTTTATGGTTACTGAAGGAATATGGATAGCAGCATTAATTCCATTTCTTTTCTTAGATAATCATCCAATTGCTGCAGTCATTTGTATGTGTTTTGTTGGAATTGGTCTTTCAGGTGCAATGTATTTTGTTGATATAATCATAGGAAGAGTTATTGATGAAGATGAGTTAAATACAGGATTACGACGGCAAGGTTCTTATTATGGTGTTAATGCGCTCATTAATCGCTATTCAACTATTGTAGTCTTTCTTGCAATAGCCATTGTTTTAACTGGCTATGGATTCGAGAATTATTTAGTTGGAGAAGGTGTCGACTATTCAGGACTAAAAACTGGATTGAAAGTACTTATGGTTGGGATTAACATAGCTAGTTTGTTAATTGTATTATTTTTACTCTGGAGATTTCCTCTTCATGGTGAAAAATGGAACGATGTGCAAAAAAGGCTTCAAGAACGCAGAAGAAATTCATAAATTTACTTTTAAAATTCCATATCCTTTTTTTTAACTCTTTAATCAATTTGTTTTTAATAACCAAAATTAATTATTACCAAAATCCCTTATATTACTTGACTTAAATCAATGAAAGGTTCAAATTCGGATTATAAAATTGTTTTTGGAATTGTACCTTCGCGCAGATTAGGACAATCACTTGGAATTAGTCCAATTCCTAAAAAAGCATGTAATTTTTCATGTGTTTATTGCCAACTTGGAAGAACTACTGAATATACTCGCGAACGTCAAATGTTTTTTAATGTGGATTTTATAATTCGCGAATTAAAAGAATATTTAAACACTATAGATCCCTCTCAATATGACATTATCACAATAGTAGGTGATGGAGAACCTACACTTTATTTGGGTTTAGGAGATCTCATAAAAAGAATAAAAAATATTCAAGATAAACCGGTTGCAGTAATTTCCAACGGTTCATTGATTGCGAATCCTCAAATTAGAAAAGAATTGGCCATGGCTGATGTTGTATTGTTAAATTTCGATAGTTGGAACGAACAAAGTTTTAGAAAAATAAGTAGACCCTTAAAATCAATTGAATTTATCAATAGATATAAGGGGTATATAGAATTTCGTAAAGAATTTTCTGGGATAATATATTTAGAAGTCATGCTCGTAAAAGGGATAAATGATAATGTTGAAAGTTTAAATAAAATTGCTGATCTTATTAAAGACATCCATCCAAATATAGTATTTGTTAATGTTCCTGTAAGACCTCCAGCAGAACAATGGGTTAAAATTCCCGATGAAAAGATTATTATAAAATCCCGTGAAATATTGGATGCGCGACGTATGGATTATTTACCGACTGGCGATTTTACATCAATAGAATCAGATCCAACTAAGGCTGTTTTGGATATTATTGGTAGACACCCGATGAGGGAAGAGGATATAATAACATTTCTGAAAGGGAGAAAATCATTGACAAATATTGAAGAAGTAAAGGATGAAATAATAAAAAATCTCAGAAAAAATCCAAAAGTGCAAGAAATTGCTTATGGTACAACCCGATTTTTCAGAATTAAAACCTAATATTTCGCTTCATTCCAATCTTTAATTGCTTTTTTTACAGATCGCTCCATTTCTATCGAAAAATCCGCACCAGTTTTAAACAAATAAAATCTTTGACCGTAATTTTCGACATAAGGAGGTTTATTATCCATTTTATTGAATTCTTCAATGGATTTTTTATACATAACATCAAAATCTCCTTTTCCAAATCGCTGATAAACATCACGAAAATGAATATATTTCTCATCAAAGCGTCTGGTCAATTTAGGATTCTTATTTTTGGATTTTGGATATCCAAAACATAACATCGTGATAGGAAAAACCCATTTTGGGAGATTAAACATTTCTCTATGAATTTCTATGTTTTCCATGATATCACCAATATAGCAAGACCCTATACCTAAGGATTCAGCAGCAATCACGGAGTTTTGTGCAGCAATTAAAGCATCACAAGATGCAATTAACAAATCAGATTCTTTTGGAGTTCGATATGGAAGATTTTTCTTTTCGCACAATTCTTTTACACCTGAACTAGCATAAAAATCATACCAACGTTGCATATCCGCTAAGAAAATTAAAACTAGTGGAGCTTTCGCGATCATGGGCTGATTATCACATGTTTTTGCTAATTTATCTTTTTTTTGTTGATCATCTACTTGTAAAATTGAATATAACATTTGATTTCCCGCAGTAGGGGCGCGCATTGCAGCATGAATAATTGAATTTAGATGATCAGGAGTAATAGGAGTTTTTTTCCAAGCTCGAACTGATCTTCTTTTATTAATTATTTCAATAACTGATCTAGTTCCATTCATGAATCAATGAATTTTTTTGAACCTTTGAATTTAGTGAAATAATAGGAATAAATTTGGATTAAAAATGAGCAAAGTAAAGAAGAATATTTTACCTTTCATAGCGATTGGATTTGTTCCTATTTTTTATGGATCTTTCTATGCAATCACTAAACTAGTTAATGAAAACATCCCTATTTTCTGGATGATTGCGTTTCGAATGGTTTTCGCTTTAATTGGATTTCTCCCATTTTTAAAAAAGGTATCTAAAATAAATAAAGAGACTCTAAAATTAAGTCTAATATTAAGTTCCGTGTTTTTGGTTGGAGTTGTTGTTCAAACCAAAGGTCTTCAATATACGACTCCGGGAAAAGCAGGTTTTATAGGTGGATTATTCATTATTTTGACACCTATTTTATCATGGATATTTTATAAATCACATTTTCAAAAACTTCTTTTTTTTCCAATTTTGCTGATTTTAATTGGATTTTTCATTATGTTTTATGAGAACTCGACCACCTTTTTAAGTATCGGTGTTGGCGAGGCATATAGTTTTATTGGAGCGGTTTCTATTGCTCTCCACATAATATTTATATCGAAATATCTAAAAAAAATTAATGTTTTCACATTGACTCTCACCCAAATTTTAATAATTTTAATTTTTAGTGTGATTATTGCATTATTCACTGAATTCGATTATTCTTTTGTAGATATCACATCTTTAGAGTGGATTTTGTTAGTTTATTTAGGTGTAGTTACAACGACTTTAACTTTCATTTTACAAATTTGGGGGCAAAAATTTATCGATGAGACCACTACTGCAATTATAATTTCCGGTGAACCCGTTTATGCTACATTTTTCGGCTGGTTAATTAGTAAGGATAGTATTACCTGGCAAATAAAATTAGGAGGATCCATAATTCTAATTGGATTTATTTTAACGATTATAATCAGAAATTATGGGTTAAAAAAAATAAACTCTGTGGAAATGTCAGAAATCTCAGAAAATGAAAAATTAAACCCGTGAGAAAATTTCAATTACATCAAAATCATTAACATTAAAATTAATTCCTGTTTTAATTCGTCTTTTTGTAAATTCTCCTTCTACCTCTCTATAAATATATGCAAATTTGAATGTTTCAAAAAGATCTTTATGAATATCCATAGCAACATCACCCACCGTACTATCTTTTGGTAAAACCAAAGGCTTTGCTGCAACACCTTTTTTCGATTTTGTGAAAATTCTAATAAGATTTAATTTCTTTAAAATATCCTGTGCTAAATTATCTAACCCTTTCCTTATTTCTTCGCCATTTTGATTATAAGTAATAGCAACAGGATATATTTCTATTTTTAACTTATTTGATTTCTTAAGAAAGGATAGTAATTTTTTGTAATTTTCTTTGGTATTTTGAAGATCTGCTTTGGTTGCAATAATACAAGCTGTTTTAAATGAAGCACTACGTGAAAATGCAATTTCAATTTCTTCAATCGAGACTTTTTCATAAATTTTTACAGATGCATTTACAGTTCCCCAAGCCTTTACCATATCCTTGATAAAATCGCTTAAATATTCACACTCTTTTGCTTCTTTAGAGATGAAGAAAATTTGAATGCCTCCAGATCCAGTTCTTTCTATTTTAATTTGGGGAGGGTTTCGATTAATGTATATATGATAATTATCCAAAATTGAAAGAATATTTTCAATTTGACTTATCGGATCTCTTGATAAATCAATCACAAGCGCTAAAATATCTGCGCGTCTTATTCCAGCAATTATACGATTTAAAAACTGGGATTGATGCAACGCAGGCTCTTCGACTAACTGGAATTTGACGTGTTCCCATTCAAATATGCCTAAAAGTGGTTCTGCGGTAAATATTCCAGGTTTAGCACTTTTTAAACCACCACTCAGATTTTGAAGTAAAGTTGTTTTTCCAACACCAAAGTGCTCAAAAAAATCGCTGATCATAACCAATTGTATTGTTTCGGGTTCATGTTTAAATGTAAAGGGATCTTCAATGGATGAAGCAATAATTTTTCTCTGTATTACCTTTTGTTCTTTTTCCTCTTTAAGCTTAGATAGCTTAGTTTTATTCAAAGCAACAATTTTTTCAGTAGCTTTATGCTTTGGAACGAGTCTTAGAAAGAATTGTAGTTTTTCAATCCTTTCATCAAGACCATTAGCATCTAGATAGGTTTGATACGCTAATTTAGCTTCAGCAGACAAATTTGAACTCATGTAAAAACCTCTAAATGAGATTCTATATCATTCAATTTCTTTCTAAAATAATAACTTGAATCGATCCTCGGACTTTA
Organism: Promethearchaeum sp.; assembly: GCA_030612265.1. Classification (GTDB taxonomy): domain Archaea; phylum Asgardarchaeota; class Lokiarchaeia; order Sigyniarchaeales; family Promethearchaeaceae; genus Promethearchaeum. The sequence continues at coordinate 2,381 of JAUWOE010000172.1, read as the reverse complement.
GAATGAGATCTTTGAAGATTGAATCAAGACGATCCGGAAATTTCTTAAATTTCTTCTTTTTCTTAGCATAAATATCATTTAATGAATATCGATTCTGAAATTGGAAAAGAGCGTCAGCCATGCCTTTTTGAATTGCTTTCTCATCCGTATTCTTTTCACAAATACAAAACATCAAAAGAGAATCTTGGAACGAGGGAGTATATGAGGGATTATGTATTTGATTGGGATCAGATAATATTTGAGACATCAAAATAATTGAATACTCCCCTAATGTGAAACTTCTAATTTCATCGTTGAAAGCATTTACAGCAAGACCAGAAATCGCTTGAAGTAGACTATTTCTGATATTTTTATCTAGAACATCATCTGTAGAGTAAAATTGCTTTTCTATTAAGTTTTCACCCTTAAACATGATAGCTGATTCTAAAATTGCCAGAAATAAACCCTCCTAAAGAAGAATGTACTTTCCAAGAAATATCTACCTTTTAATATATTTTTTTATTCCAATATCTTATTGATCTTACTTAGTAATAAAAATTTCGGCATTTGCATTTACATCCAATTTATATTCTTGTTGGAACTTGCTATGTGATTGTTAGCATCTTTTTCAACTGGAGGCATATGTCCTGAACATAACATATTTACATCCAACTCAGCAAGTCTCTTAATAGAATTCTTCAAATCTTTTAATGAACATCCCGGGAAATCATAACGACCAAAAGATCCATTAGGAAAAACTACATCTCCTGGGAATAAAATTTTATTATTAAGTTCATAAAAAGAGATTGAACCTTTACTATGACCTGGAGTATATATAACTCTTAAATCAAAAGTTCCTATTTTGAGTTCATCATTTTCATTAATTCGGGTTATATTTTTAATCGGGACGATATTTATTCCAAAAGTTTTTGCATCTACACCAAACATCTGAGGAACAACTTTATTTTCATCACCTTCTACTAATAAATCTGCGGTATATGGATGAGTGAAAATTTCGGGGGGATTATCTTTTAACAATTCCATTAACGGATAGAGTCCCATTATATGATCGAGATGCTCGTGAGTGATAAGTATCTTTGATATGTTTTTTGGATTTAAATCGTGTTGCTCTAAAGTATTGATTAATGGTTTCATAGATAGCCCATTTCCTAAATCGATTATACTCAATTTTTCATTCTCATCTTTTAAAACATATATATTACAATCTAGCATTTGTAGTTCGGAAAAATAGTATAAATTCTCCATAAGCATGATACAATGTTTCCTATTTGGTATGCTGCGAAACATATTTTTTCTAATGAATTGAAATAGAAAAACCTAATTAAATTAAATTAAATCCGAACTTAATTATAGAAGATGCCTTTTTCTGTTGATTTTCTCAATGAAAATTTAAAAATGGTTAATAAGTTTTTGAAATTGAAGAAACCAATTGAAGAAATAAACGCTGATTTAAAAAAAAAGGCAAATATAATTGATTTTTTCCGATCTAAAGCAGAACTTCATGAATTCCGTGATTATCTCTTAGGATTACTTAATAATAATAAAAAAGAAAAAACAACAAATCAAGATCTTGGAGATTTTCAAACACCGTTAGATTTTACTTATAAAATCTGTCACTATTTACAAAATCAGAATTGTAATCCAGAGATTTTACTAGAACCAACATGCGGAGAAGGTAATTTTGTTATTTCTGCTTTAAAAATTTTCCCTGATATAAAAAAAGTATTTTGTGTTGATTTACAAACCAGATATGAATGGAGATTTAAATTAAATATAATAAACTTGAGATTTGAACACGATTTTCAAGCCGAAATTAATTTCTACCGATTAAATATCTTCTCTTCTGAATTTTCCCAAATCTTCAAAAAATTAGAGAAATACTCGGAAAAGGAATTTTTAGTTATTGGAAACCCCCCATGGATAACAAACACCGAACTTTCCAAATTAAACTCGATCAATCTACCTGAAAAATCAAATTTTAAGGGATATAAAGGATTAAACGCATTAACAGGAAAAAGTAATTTTGATATCGCAGAATATATTATGATTAATTTATTGCAGAATCTGATGAAAAGCGGATTAAATGGTAGAATTGCATTTTTACTAAAAGACAGTGTTATTCAGAAATTATTAATCGAAAATTATAGATCTCCCTTGAAATTATCCAAAAATTTCGCATTAGAAACGAATTTCCAGAAAATTTTTCGTATAAACGCTCATGGATCCATTTTTATTGCACATTTTGGAGGTTCATCTGAATACGTATGCAAAAAACAACAATTTCTCGAAAAATCAGAAAATCCTCAATATAAAATTTTTGGGTGGGTTGATAATAAATTTGTTTCTAATATTGAAAAGTACAAGAAATATGAATGGTTGGA
>JAUWOE010000145.1 GCA_030612265.1 Promethearchaeum sp. | reverse complement strand
TAACCACATTCCCACGGATGATCCTTCATCATGGGTTAATCCTGCTCGAGGAATAATATAATCTGTTCCTTGTACTCCTGTATATCGAGGTGCAACTAATCCTGATAGAAATTCCATAGCTTCTACTGCTTTTGTATTATTCAAGTTTGAGTTTCCTTTATCATCAAAAATGCTTGTGACTCCATTAGAACCTATCCATTCAATAAAGTTACAGACTCCACCCTCATATGCATCAAATTGGCCAATCAAACCAACTAAATCTGGATTTAATGCTTGTTCGCTTGTATTTGCTAAAATTGCATTGGTATTATCCTTAAATTCATCCCAAGTGTCAAAATCTGCAATCGTAAAACCATTTCTTTCAATTATGTCTTTACGATAAAACATAACACCAAGATTCATAAAATATGGATATGCCCAAACTTTTTCATCATATGTACATGAATCGACCATTCCGCCGAAATATGCATCCATTTCATTTGCTTCAAGATCATCGGTTAAATCTTCAATCCACCCATTTTCTGCAAATTGTGCTGTCCATACTGTATCAAGGCCGATAACATCACAATCGGTAGCTTCCGCAGCCATCTTAGTTGTTAAGTATGTTAATTGATCTTCCGCACTTGTCCCCGATGAAATCACTTCTACAGCTGAAACACCAGCTTCTGCTGCAACAAAATCATCTACAACATCTTCTACACCTGGTAATTGTTGGTCTGTAACAATAATTTTCAAAGTGACTCCTTGAGCTTTTGCAGGGGTAACAAAAAAGGCACTCATAGGGATAACTGCCATTAAGAATATGAGTAACCCACATAAAACTTTTTTTCCCTTCATTTTTATCACGTTTTTTAGCTAGATATATTGAATGTTTAAAATTTGACAAAAAAGTTATGTATTTTTATTTTTTTCTCTATATAAATATCAAATTTTAAATTTTTCAACTAGCAATTATTTTTTGTCAAAAGCGTATATAAAACTTGTGATTTGTAATAACAATATTGTTTAGATAATAACATTAATTAAACGTAAATTTATAACCAGAAATGTTTTTTCAAATAGATTTATAAAATCATTATTATAAATAAAAAATACTTTTTGTGAGAATGAAAAAAGTAGTAAATTTAGTTAAAGAAAGAACAATGGTCGCGATATAATGCAAAACTTAAGTTTTAATGCAGTTATCTTCGATTTAGATGGTGTTATTACTCAAACTGCAGATTTACATAACTTTGCATGGAAAACTATGTTCGATGAATTTTTATTAGAAAGAAAAAAAAAAAATTTGGAAAATCTCAAAGAATTTACTTATGAAAATGACTATCTCCCATATGTTGATGGAAAACCTAGATATAAAGGAGTAAAATCTTTTTTAGAATCAAGAAATATTTCAATTCCATATGGGTATCCATCTGATTCACCTGAAGAAATAACAGTATGTGGTTTAGGAAATAAAAAAAATATTATTATTAATAAGTTAATTAGAGAGAAAGGCGTAAATGTCTATTCTAGTACAATTAATTTGATAAAAGAGCTAAAGGAAAGTGGGATTAGGATTGGAGTTGCTTCATCAAGCAAAAATTGTAAGATTGTTCTGGATAGCGTAGGAATTAATAATTTATTTGAAACTAGAATTGATGGAGTAATTTCTGCTGAATTAGGTTTGAAAGGAAAGCCAGAACCTGATATATTCAAAACTGCTTGTGATAATCTTAATACATCCTATAATCGATGTGTTGTAGTAGAAGATGCGGTATCCGGAGTTCAAGCAGGGGCTAAAGGAAACTTTGGTTTAGTAATCGGAATTGCTCGTGCAGAAAATAATCAAGAATTACTAAACAATGGTGCTGACATTGTAGTAAATGATCTCAGCGAAATTTCAATTGGAACTATTAATGATTGGTTTAAAGAAGGTCTTTTAAATGATCAATGGGCCCTAAGTTATAATAATTTTTCAAAAGTGCAAGAATCTGCCCGGGAGTCCCTTTGTACGATTGGAAATGGATATTTTGGGACAAGAGGTTCATTTGAAGAATCAGAATTCAATGAAATCAGTTATCCTGGTACATATATTGCAGGAATTTATAATCGTGTGGAATCTATTATTTCAGATAGAAAAATTCAGAATGAGGATCTTGTAAATTGTCCAAATTGGACGTTTATAACTTTTAGAATTGGTAATGATGACTGGGTTGAAATAAATTCAAAAAATATTTTAGAATTTTATCGAGAATTAAGCTTAAAGAAAGGTATCCTATTCCGTACAATAAAAATTAAAGATATGAAAGGACGTATTACATTAATCAAGAGTGAAAGATTTGCAAGTATGGATAACCCCAATATTGCTTGTTTAAAATATAAAATTATTCCAATTAATTATTCCGAAGAAATAACATTTAAATCAGGATTAATTGGAGATATAATAAATGCCGGAGTAAAACGCTATCAATCCCTTACATCTAAACATTTAGAACCAATTTCTAAAGGACATAAAAATTATTCTACACATCTTATTACTCAAACAAATCAATCTAAAATAAAAATAGCTGAAGTTGCCTCCTTGAAAGTTTATCGGAATGATATTAAACAAAAAATAAATTCTATATATTTTCTTTCTTCAAATTCAATTTATTCCACTTTTAGTATTAATGCACATTTAGGAGAATCTATATGTATTGAGAAAATTGTGAGTATTTTATCTTCAAAGGATGAAAAAGCTTCAGATTTACTACAAAAAGGAAGAGATCTTATTGAAGATAATAATAATTTTGACAATCTTGAGAGTTCTCATATAAAAGATTGGGAAGAGATTTGGAAGAAAATCGATGTTCAAATAATGGGAAATAGACATGTTCAGAAATTAATACGATTGAATTTATATCATCTAATGGTAACTGCATCTCCAAATAACAGAGGGCTCGATGTTGGAATTCCCGCCAGAGGTTTACATGGAGAAAGTTATAGAGGGCATATTTTTTGGGATGAACTATTCATATTACCCTTTTATGATATCCATTTTCCTGATATTGCAAAATCTCTATTAATGTACAGATATCGTAGATTAAATAGTGCAAAGCAGTATTCAAGGGAAAACTGTTATAAAGGAGCAATGTTTCCTTGGCAAAGTGCCAGTACTGGTCAAGAAGAGACTCAACAACTACATCTTAATCCAATTTCTGGTAAATGGGGAAAAGACTATAGCTCCTTACAAAGACATGTTTCTTTAGCAATTTGTTATAATATTTGGTATTACTATTGGATTACTGAAGATATAGAGTTTTTGGAAGAATATGGAGCAGAGTTATATCTTGAAATATGTCGATTTTGGTGTTCAATTTCAGAATTAAATCCTAAAACTAATCGGTATGATATTCAAAAAGTTGTCGGTCCGGATGAATTTCATGAAAAATATCCAAAATCAAAGTCTGGTGGATTAAAGGATAATTCCTATACAAATTTTATGGTTATTTGGGCAATTAATAAAGCGTTTAAATTAATTGAGCTTCTTTCTCCAAATATTAAAGATGAAATCATGAAAAAAATAGGTCTTTCAAATACTGAATTAATGAAATGGAAAGATATACAAAGAAAAATGAATGTTATAATCTCTAAGGAAGGGATTATTTCACAATTTGATAAATATTTCGATTTAGATGAATTGGATTGGGATTTTTATCAAAAAAAATATAAAAACACTCACAGAATGGATCGTATTTTGAAATCAGAAGGAAAATCTCCAGATAATTATAAAGTCTCAAAGCAAGCAGATACATTAATGATATTCTTTTTACTCGATCTGAAAGAGATAAAAGAAATATTTGAACAATTGGGATATATTTATAATAAAGATATGTTGAAAAAGAATTTTGATTATTATTATAAACGTACATCTCACGGATCTACATTGAGTCCGCTAGTTCATTCATATTTAGCTGAATTACTTGATAATGAAGATCTAAGTTATAAATTATTTTTAAGTTCCTTGGAAAGTGATTATAATGATGTTCAAAATGGATCTACTGGTGAAGGAATACATACAGGAGTAATGGCAGGGGCTATATTATTAAGTTTATTCTCCTTTGTTGGTTTAAATCTGAGATCTGATAATATACAAATTAATCCTCGTTTACCAAAGACATGGCATAAAATGAAATTTAATTTTTCCTTTAAAAAAGATCTTTATTATTTTGAAATCACTTCTACTGCAATAAAAATTAGAATTAAGAATTTTAGTCAAAAAATCATAAAAATTTCAATCATGAATGAAGAAATTACCATAAATCCAGAAAAAACAGAATGGGTGGAATACAGCTTTAAATAAATCAATAGAAAAGAATATAAAGTGAAAAAGAAAATGTTGGGCGATATCTTATTAGTTACTCAAAAGCATAAAAAAATAGCAGCTCTAATTGTAGATTTTTCTTTAAAATTAATTAAGAAAAAACTAACCATAGCAATTGGGGGTGAATCTGGTTCAGGGAAAAGTGAAGTTGCTCATATGATAAGTAAGTATTTTAAAGTACGGGGGACTTTAGCAAAAATATTACATACAGATGATTATTATCTATTACCACCAATAAAAAGAAAAATATGGAGAATAAAAGAAGGAGTTAAAAAAATCGGAGTTTTTGAATATGATTGGGCTAAAATTGATAATACAATTTCTAAATTTAGGGAAAATAAAGAATGTATTATGCCATGTATTGATTTACTAACAGATCAAGTAGACCAATTATATACAAATTTTAATGGGATTGAAGTTTTAATTTTAGAAGGTTTATATTCACTTAAAGCAAATGTTGATATCAGAGCTTTCATCGATTTAACTTATCATGATACAAAAGAAGCTCAAATCATTAGAGGAAAGGAACCCCAAACTGGTTTTAGATTAGAAGTTCTGAAAAGAGAACATATTGTCGTTCAATCCCTTAAACCATTGGCAAATATAATCATAACAAAAGAATTTGATATGATAAACCTGATAGATTAATTAAGAGCGATGGGGATGTGTATGTTTAATCCCATTTTGTGCGTTATTATTCATTGATTTTGGAAATTTTCGTCTAATCAGTTTAATGTTATTTGTGGGGCATGTATTTACACAAAGACCACAGCCATAACACTATTCAGGATTAAAAGAGAGATTTCCGTTATTCATTATTCTGCTCCCAAAATAACATCTACTAGCACAAATTCCATAATTTATACATTTATCAGAGATTTCATTTTTGAGAAATAAAAACCGATTTTGCAATTATTCTTAGGAAGTTTTAATAAGTAAAAGTGAAACCCAAATTTAATTATATTGTGATTTTTTTACTTAATAAAATATCCTAACTAGGTATTTTGGCTTACTATAATTTCATAGCAATATTTTTATTTCATTGATGTTAAAAACACTTGGAAAAAATTGTGAAAATTTATGAGTGTTTCAAAGCAAATATTGGATGCAAAGAATTTTTTTCAAGAATATGAACTCGATCTCTGCATCCAGACTCTAAATTCTATAAAAATGGAGAAAATTGAAGATTTGGAAGATAATCTTAAAATAATATTTTATAATCTTAAAGGAAATGCTTTATTTGCAAAAGCAAATTATAAAGAAGCATTATTTTTTGCAGAGAAATCTTATCTGGTATCCAATAAAATCGAAAATTGCTTAGAGAAGGTTGAATCATTCCTTTTAATGGCGAATGTTTTAATGAAATTAAATAAATTTGACCGAAGCTCTGAATTTTTAGAGGAAGCAAATCTTTTAATTAGAATTCTACCTCAATACTCCATTACGGGAAAAAAAGGTAGTAGGGCTTTCTTATTAAGAATCAAAGCAGGAATAAACTATGGTATAGGTGAAATTTCTGAAAATGTAGATATTTTTGATGAAATGATTCATATATACAAAGATCTTAATGACTTAATAAAATTAGCTGATGCATATTCCCTTATAAGTTCTCATTATTATTATTTGGGAGAATTAGATAAATCCTTTGACTACATAAAAGAAGCAGATGAAATTTTCTCAAGGGTAGACATTCCTCCTATGTTGAAGAAAATGGAAATTGGAAATTATATAATGTTTGGTGCGGTTTATGAGCAAAAAGGAATGATGATTAAAGCTTTAGAATATACAGAAAAAGCATTACAACTTGCGAAGAAATTTAATATAAAATATCAAATATCAACGGCAATTAATAATTTAGCTTGTTTTTATCAAGGATTCGCAAACTGGGATAAATCTATTGAATATTTTAAAATTGCTTTGGAAATCACCGAAAAATCTGGAGATAATTCAGAAATTGCCGAAATTTTAGAAGGGATGATAAGATCATATTTGAACAAAGAAGATATAATATCTGCCAAATCATCTTTTAAACGAATGACACAAATTAATAAAAAAGAAGGCAATAAGAGAATTGATCAGCTTTGCAGATACTGCAATGCGCTTATTTTAAAGAAAAGCACAAGAACCCGTGATCTCGGGATAGCCCAAAAACTTCTATACGAAATCACGGAAGAAGAGATAAATTACAGTGAGGTAACTATCGGAGCAATGGTAAATCTAAGTGAAATGCTTTTATTTGAGTTTGAAGAATCCAAGGATCCAGAAATACTAAAAGAATTAGGGCCTTTAATAGAAAATCTGTATAAAACTGCAGAAACTCAACATTCTTACTTGGTTATAGCAGAAACTTTATTGCTAAAATCAAAATTGGCCTTAATATCTTTAGATTTAGATGAAGCTAGAAAATTTTTAAACCAAGGCCAATTAATTGCCGAAAAATACGGATTAAACCATTTGGCTATGAAAATATCTAACGAAAACGATGATCTGATTAAAAATTTAGAAATCTGGAAAACTATGCAGATAGAAAAAGCCTCTATTAGTCAAATATTAGAAAGAACAAATATCAACCACCAAATTAATACAATGCTTGGAAAAACGAATTCTAAATTCATATTACCAAAAATTAATGATGAAGATCCCGTTCTTATCATGATCTTAAGTGATAGCGGAATACCCGTTTTTTCAAAAATTTTTAAAGAAGAATGGAAAGTAAATGAAGCATTATTTGCTGGTTTCTTATCTGCTTTTAATAGTTTTAGTGATGAAATATTTTCTAAGGGATTCGATAGGGCTGTATTTGGTGATTATGCGATTTTGATGAGATCCCTAAACCCTTTCATGATTTCATATATATTTAAGGGGCAATCTTACCTCGCAAAACAGAAATTTTCTAAATTCTCCGAAAAATTGAAGGAATCTGAAATTGTTTGGGATGAATTGCTTCATAGCATGAAAACGGGAAGAATTCTACAGTCAAAGCAGATACCATACCTCGAAAATATGATAGTTGAAATTTTCATATCAAAAAAACCGAAAATTTAACCGAAGAATAATTACCATAAATTTTTACAACCATAATTGGTATTTTATATTTAGAGGGAAATTTTTAAAAATGAAACATTTTTGGGTTATCAATTCTTACAGTTCAGTATCTTTATTCTATCGAAATTATTCTAATTTTACGTTGGATAAAGACTTAATTTCTGGTTTTTTAATGGCCCTAAACTCCTTCTCGGAGGTTGAACTGAAATCTCATGGAATCCGATCAATTATTATGGGGGGACTTTCTTGGGTTTATTATGATCCACAGGATTCTGGTCTATTGCTAGTCGCGGCTGATGGTGTTAAGTCCAATATAGAGGTTATGCGCTCCCGATTACAGGTAATATTTAAGATGTTTGTTGAAAAATATAAAATTACAATAAAAGAAATGAAATCTTCTCTTATTGATCAATCTAAATACTATGCCCGAATTTAAAGATAATCCTGAATTATCTCAAATTTCATTTGATGAGCACGGTTGGGACATAATTACCCTAAATCCTCTTAAAATTGAACTGGGTGTTTTAAAAAGAACATTAATTCTCATCACTATCCACTTAAACAACGTAATAAAAGAAAATTTAACGGATTACGGTCGGATGAAAGCCTATATCGATCATTTATTCCCTTATATAATGGCACAATATGATTTACTCGAGAATTTGGGTGTTTTACACGATCTTCTCAGGATTTTCTTGCAATAACTTCCCACAAACAAAACTTTACTGGTCATCTAAATAATCAGAATAGTGTTCTTTCATACATTCAGGGCAAAGACCATGTGAAAATAATAATTCCGAATTATCTGAAAAATATTGCTCAATTTGGTTCCAATTTCCCTCTTCATCTCTAATTTTTTTGCAATGGGCACAAATCGGTAAAATATTACCTATCATCTTTATTTTTGCTTTACCTGCTGAAAAAATAAGAACCTTTAGCAATTGTGGTTCAAGTGCAAAAGACAGACTTGAAATAAACACACCTGTGCCAATTGAAAGCATCATTATCCCAGGAACAATCTTTGTCAATCTTGTAATAAAAAATATTATTGAAAAAACACCAAAAAATAAACCACCTAGTAAGGTCATTGCAGCCCTCTTCTTTAGAAGCTTTGGAGATTTTAAAAAAATCATTAAACAGAAAATAAAATAATATAGCGCTATTTGAAATGAAAATATAGATATCCAAATATGATAATCACCATTAGTTCGGAAACTTGGGTCACCCGATGCTAATGAAATTGGCTTAATTGCGTCAGGGTTTAGCGAAGAAAAAATTACACCTGCAGTAAGAAATCCGAATAAAAGAGTTTTAATGGGGTCTATTGAACTTCGATTGACAATATCTAAAACATATATCATTAAGAATGTGGCAGGGATAAATATAAGAATCTCCCATTTAAACAATTCAATCGATTGAACTAGAAGTGCAACACCTCCAAATGTTATGTATAAGCATACTAAAATCCAGATAATCATTAGAATAAAATGAAATCTATGTTTTACTTTCTGATACTCTCTAAAGATTATGAAAACACTTACTAATGTTAGAAAAGCACCAATGAAATAATTTATTACTTCAAGAGACCAATTTAGCATAAGAACCATTTATTCATGAGCACCTTTTTATTCAAAAAAATTAATTATCTAAGTAATCGGTTGAATTTTAACTAGCATTTTTTCTCTAAAATCGATATAAAATGACATATATTAATTAAAAATAAGTAAAAAAGATAAAATCAATTCTAAAATTAAAAATTGGATTAAAATTTCATATATAATTTTGACTATTATACCTTTTAGGTGATGACCATCTTTTTTAATTTTTTGAATAAAACTTTTTTTCATTTTCATTTGATGAATATTCTCGCACTCCCATCTTATTTCTAAAGGAAATTATTCCATATTTTATGAATTCATAAATTTTCAAGGTTTTTTATACTCGACTGCGATGGAAAACTATTATATTTGCGGTCTTTTAATATTTAGATAATGGCTAATATTCTTAAGAATCTACCAATTGGATCATTAGATATTGATGAAATTATAAAAGTTAATTTTTTTCCCACCAATAAAAAAGGTAGATC